>PLYQ01000111.1 GCA_003153415.1 Rhodospirillales bacterium
CTAGCATGTGTTGTCCGGTCTGCTCCCGACAGCGGACTTTCGAGGCCGACGATCAGCGGGCCTGAAGGTGCGACACCTCATGGTGGGAAGCCTTTGGAACGCTGTGGGACTTTTGCCTGTCGCACCTGATCGTAAGTGCTTGATCTAGTTCACTTGCAACAGTCCGTCTCTGGGCACCACTCCGACTTTTCTCTAGAGAGCCCGCTCCTCGGACCGGCCGTGGTAGCTCCACGCCCACGCCTGCTGAGCGCGCGCGGACTGACCTTCGTGGTCCAGAAGGCGGACTTCCGGCGGCGGGCCGTAGTGCGGGACGGCCGGGCGACCGGCGACCCACGCCAGGGTCACGACGGCGAGAATGGTGCCGGTTTGGAGTTCGCCGGCGAACGCCGTGGCGATGGTGGCGAGTGCGAGAAGAAAGGTGACGATCAGGTACATGTTGCGTGTCCCGGTCTTGGTGTCAGAAGCAAATTGAGCGTCATTATTCCCGCGAGGTCGTCTCGCCGGAGTTCCGAGTACTCGATCGGCCACGTGGACCGGCGCCGGGCTTCGGGCTGACACCCTCGGCTGGGCCGACGCCGTAGATCGGTCCGGAGTCCGGCAGACGTCCCATGCCGACAAGCGGGCCAGCGGCCTGGAAGGGGCTGGCCGACGGGGCGCCGCCTGCTTGGGCGAGCTGGGTATCGGCGACCAACGTCGCATCGGCCCGCGCCCAAGCCGTCGGCAGGGCGGCGAGCGCGACCGCGCAGATTGCCACGAAGAATGTCCGGCCACCGAAGTTAGTCATGACAACCTCCCAGAAATACAAAGCTCGTTCGTTGCGGCGTCGCCATGCCTCCAGTCGAACGGCATCGACGCCTTGTGGGCGTCGCTCCGCTGCAGGCGATCGACGTGACCCAACATTTCGTCGAAGTTGCAGCAGACGGAGGGGAGATACGTCAGTATCAGGCGGATTTTCTTGCTCGGATCGATCACGAAGGCGCTGCGCGCAGGCAGCGACGGCTCCGCGCTTGGATGGACCATGCCGTACAGCGTCGACACCGTCCGATCGGCGTCGGTGATGACCGGGAAGTTGAGAGCCAGACCCTGCTTCTGTGCGATGTCCCTTTCCCAGCGCGCCAGACCGTCAGAGGAATCGACCGAAAGGGCGATGATCTTGACGCCGCGCCTGGCCCATTCCGACTTGAGACGGGCGGCTTCGGCAAGCTCGGCCATGCAGACCGGGGTGAAGTCCTTGGGGTGGCTGAACAGGATGCACCACGAGCCCTTCATCCATTGATGGAAGCGAATGCTGCCGTTGGCAGTGTCTTGCTCGAAGTCGGGGGCGGTCTGGCCCAGTTGAATGGTCACGTCGAAGCTCTCCGGCGCCGACAGGCCCGATACCTGTCAGCGAACGGATCTTGCCGGCGGGGCTGCTAAATCTCGACGAGAGCGCTGCTAATTCTTGCTAATTCGCGAGGGCTGGTCGGGTCCCAGCACCTGACGCGCCCGGTCGGCGGCCGTCGCGGCGCTCCACTTGCCGCCTTCGGCCAGGGCCAAATCCAGGGCTTCCGGCCGCAATTCGGCCTGCAGCCGCTCATAAAGCCGGTCGGCCACCACCTTGTGAGCTCCCGTCCGGGTAGCGAGCGAGGGATGGACGGTCCGGGCATAGCCGGCCAGCCGGGCGGCGGTATCGATATTCCCCTCGGTCGCCGCCAGCAGGGCTACCCCCTCGACGGCCCAGGCTACGGCGGCGACGAGGCCGATGGCGCTACCCTGGTTGATCGCCTCCCTGGCGACGTCGCGCATCCCCGCCGTGTCACCCGCCACGAGCAGGTGCGAGGCGAGTGTTGACATCAGCGGAGTACGCCGGCTGGGCGGCTGCTCGTCCCGCAGGTCCTTGAGCTGCCGGATGGCGCGTTCGGCCTCGCCGTTGGTCAACATCAGCTCGGTCATGTTGCTGCCGCCGTTCACCAGCCCGATCCAGAAGTCGGTCGTGCGGCTGAGCGCAAATCCCTCCTGGTAGCTGGCCACGGCCGGCGCGTTTTGTCCCTGACGAAACCTGAGGTCGCCCAGACGAATCAAGGTGAGCGCCAGCCACTTGCCGGGCGCGATGCCACGCAGCACGGACTCGGCTTCGACCAGGTAGGCTTCGGCCTGGTCCATCGTCTCGCTGGTCAGCAAGGCTGAGCCGGCGCGCCACAGGGCGGCACCAAGTCCCGCCGCCTCGCCGGCCTTGCGGAAAAGTGCTGCGGCCTCAAGCGCCGCCGGCGCATTCTCGCGGTCGCTGAAACGGAAGTCGCGCCAGCTCTGGCCGAAGCGCACCCAGCCACTCACCACGGCCGGCGTGTCCGACCGCAAACGGGCGGCGCCCGCGGCCAGCCAGCGCTGGCCTTCGGCCACCGGCGTTTCCGGCAATTCCCACCACAAGGGCACGGTGTTCGCTACAAGCTGAAGGCCGGCATCGGCATCGCCGCCCGGACTGAACGCCCAAGCAAGCGCGCTGCGCAGGTTTTCAACGTCCAAGGCATAGGTGGCGAGCCATTCACGACCTGGTGTCGTGGGCCACAGGCGCGCCGCCTCGGCAAAACGATCGGCGAAATACGCAGCGTGCCGGGCGGCCAGGGAGGTTTCGCCGGCATCGACGGCTTTTCGCGCGGCATATTGACGGACCGTCTCGAGCAGACGGAAGCGCGGGCCGGCTGCTCCATCAACCGTCAGCAGCGACTTGTCGGCTAGCCCGGACAGACGATCGAGCAGGTCGACGTCGTCGCCGGTGGCGCCGGCAACCGACTGGATAGCGGCAAGGCTGGCGCCGCCGGAAAACACCGAGAGGCAGCGCAGCAGCGACTGCTCCTCCGGCGGGAGAAAATCGTAGCTCCAATCGATCATCGCCTGCAGCGTGCGGTGGCGCGGTGTGGCGCCGCGACCGGGTGCGGCAAGCAGCCGAAATCGCTCGCCCAGACGTTCGGCCAATTGCGCCGGCGAGAGCACCTTGAGGCGAGGCACGGCCATTTCGATGGCCAGCGGAATGCCGTCCAGACGGGCGCAGATCGCCGCCACAATCGGTGCGCTCGCATCATCGAGGACGAAGCCGCCGCCGGCTCCACCCCCAGCTCCCCCCAGAGCCTTGGCGCGTTCGACGAACAGGCGCACCGCCCCGTAGTTCAACGCCGACGCGGCGTCGGCTTTTTGCGGCTCCTCCGGGAAGGGCAGAGGCGGAAGGCGGTAAATCTGCTCGTCGTTCAGAAACAGGCCTTCCCGGCTGGTCACCAGGATGACGACGCCGGGGCAGCCGGCAAGGATCGCATTCACCAGCGATGCGACGGGCTCCACCACATGTTCGCAGTTGTCGAGCACTAGGAGCGATTTGTGGTCGCGCAGCACAGCGGTCAATCGTGCGGTCGCCGTGTTGACGCCGGCGCCACCGGCCAGCACCGCCGCTACTGCCTCGGGCACGCGCGCCGGATCGGTGATGGCGGAGAGATCGGCGAAGGCCACCCCATCGGGGAACGCAGGCCCCAGTTCGGCGGCGAGATGCAGGGCAAGCGTGGTCTTGCCGACACCACCCGGACCGACGATGGAGACAACGCGCCGGGTCCGCAGCAGTTGCCGCAGGTCCGTCAATGCCAAGTCACGGCCAATTAGCCGTGTCGGCGGCTGAGGCACACTCGGAAGCGAAGCCGGCAAGGCCACCGGCTTTGCAGGAGGCGGATCGTCGACACTGGCGCCGACAAAGACATAGCCGCGACCGGTCACCGTCTTAATCATCGGCTGACCGTCCGGCGCATTGCCGAGCGCGCGGCGCAGGGCCGCCATATGCACCGTCAGATTATTCTCTTCGACGATCCGGCCCGGCCAGACGGCCTGCAACAGGGCATGCTTGCTCACGATGACGCCGACATGCGCCGTCAGGTGGAGCAGCAGGTCCATCGCACGGGCGCCGAGCGGCACAGCAACGCCATCGCGCGTCAGTTGCCGTTGCGCGGGACGCAGCCTGAAGGCTGCGAACCGGATCACCGCGTCATCGTTGGGCACCGTTCTCCCGCAATGATTGCCCCAGCCTTGTTGTGGCTAGTCACCCGTCATCATCGTTGCGTTCGTGGGGCCAGAGAAGGTGACCTGAGTGCGACAAGAGGTCAACTCAGGCGGGCTGTTACGCTGCGATCGGCACTTCGCGCGGGGCGTCGATCATGGTCTGCATCAGGGTCCTGTAGGCGGCGGCCCAGGCATCCTTGACGTCGGCCGTGAAGGCCTCGCCCAGGCCCTGTTGCAGCGTCCACAGCAGCGCCGCGCCGACCGGCACGTACTGATCGGCGGTGACGCCATAACCGGCATGCCGCCGGCCGAGTGCCTGCACCGCCGGCACAAGCGTCTCGAGATGGCTGAGGCCTGCGACGGCCGTGCCCAGCATCGCCATCAGCTTTTTCTTCTGGCCCGACAGATCGTCGGGAAACATCGCGCGCACATCGGGCGCGATCTCGAACAACCGGCCGTAGAACAGATCCGCGGCGGTGGCGGCGATCGGGGCGACCTGGGCAAAACTCGTCTGCACGAGTTTGACCTGATGCGTCATGGTTGGGTCCTCGCGGGACAAGTGGTGCTCGCGGCGGGGTCTACGCCCGGTCTGCTACGCGTCGATTTCTCGACGGCCGGGAATTGTTTCGTGGGTGTCGCGGCCGGCGTGACCGCCGCGCTAAGGCAACGCTAGGGCAATGGGTGCACGGCCTCCCATGCCCTGGCCTTGTCGAGTGTCTCGGCAAAGACCGTGCCGCGATCGAGGAAGAGGCTCTTGAATACTGGGTCGAGCGGCTTGGGTGAGCTCCACTCCTCGATCGGCATCCTGCCGTCGGCGACCTCCTTCAACACGCGGCGGATTTCGCCGACGGCGTGGACCGGCGTCTGCAGCAGGACGAGACGTTTGGCGCCACTGGGATTGTTCGGCACGTGGCACGACAGGCAGGTCCCCTGGCGGGCCAGGGTGGCGAAGGCGCGGTAGCGCGCATCCACTTCGGCGAGATAGGGATTGCCGGTCTGGAACTGCGCGCCGAACAGCGTCACCCGTGGCTCGACCGTGCCGCGATCCTCCCACATCCAGTGTCCGTCGAATGACGGTGCCTCTTTGAGCGCAATCACCGGCTTGGCGCCGTCGGTGGCCATCGTGCGCAGCACATAGGCAACGCGGCCGTTGTCGTGGCTGATGTAGAAGCGCAGCACGTTTGATTGCTGGTAGGAGTCCCATTTCACCGTCGAGTGCCAGAACGGGTAGGGATACTCGCCCTGGGCCAGCAGATTGCGAAAGCGCACTGGCTGGTCAACCGCTTCTAGCTTGCGCTCGGAGTCGTAGATCATCCGCGGCGGTCCCACCGCCATGAAGAGGCTAAGATAGAGACGGACAAAGACTGCCGGATCGAAGTGGGTGAGCGTGAGCTCCTTGAGCGGCTTGCTGGCGCCCTCGCCACCCCAGACGACGCCGGCCTCGGCGAAGACCGTGTCCACTTCCGAGATGCGCGCGAGTGCCGCGCGGCAGCGATCGAGTGCGGTCATGTCGGCAGGATCGGCCGTCGGGCATGCCGCCACGAACTGATTGAGAAACACCATGATCGGATCGGGAGGACCGTCCCGCGCGATCCCGTTCGACACGAGAGCGAGCCCTCCCACGAGGGCTACCGCCCGTACAAGGCGGCGTAGGGACTTCTGACTCGGGAGCATCACGACATTGCAGATAGCAGCCCGCGGCGTGGTCTTTCCAGTCGTCTTTGTCGGCTTCAACGTTTTGTGTCCCGCTGTGAGCTGCTCTAGTATCGTGCGGCTGCAGCGGCCTGCATCGGCCATCTAGCTTTCCGTCGAGAGAACACACGTGGACGTTGCCGATCGACCGAAGAGCTGGCTGGCTTCCGATATCGTCTACTATTTCATCGCGGGCCTGTGCGGCCTCGCAGCCGGCATCGTGGGGGCCGCCTTCCATTTCATCGTCGACAGGTTGCTCGCCTGGCCGTCGTGGCTGACGGCGCGACTGGGCGGCGGCATCGAGACGATTGTGGCCGCGGCGGCGATCGCGGCGGCCTGTCTGGTTGCGGCGTTCCTGCTGACGCGCCGCTTCGCGCCGGAGGCGGCCGGCAGCGGCGTGCAGGAGATCGAGGGTGCCATGGAGGGGCTGCGCGAAGTGCGCTGGCGCCGCATCTTGCCGGTCAAGTTCGTCGGCGGTGTGCTGGCCCTGTCGTCCGGGCTGGTCGCCGGACGCGAAGGGCCGACCATCCATATGGGGGCGGCGATCACCGCGGCGGCATCGGATCTGCTGAAGCTCGATCGCATGGATGCGCGCGGGCTGCTCGCCGCCGGCGCCGCCGCCGGACTGGCTGCCGCCTTCAATGCGCCGCTGGCCGCGATCCTTTTCGTCATCGAGGAGACGCGCAAGCAGTTTCGCTACACCTTCCGCTCCTACACCGGCGTCATCTCCGCTTCGGCCGCCAGCGCCATGGGCATGGAGCTGGTCGGCGGAATCGCGCCGCCGCTCAAGATCGCCTGCCCGGCGATGCCGCTGTGGCTGCTGCCGGTCTTCGTGCTGCTCGGCCTCGGTCTGGGTGGGCTGGGTGTCGCCTTCAACCGCTGCCTCGTCGGGGCATTGGAGTGGACGGCGGCCACGTTCCGGCGCGCCCCGTTCGTGCCGGCACTCGTGGTCGGCGCCGCGGTGGGCATGCTGGCGATCGTCCTGCCCGCAGCGGTTGGCGGCGGCGAGACGCTGATCACGCACCTGGTGGCCGGCAAGCTGACGCTGATCACGCTGCTGCTGATCGCCGTCCTGCGCTTCGCCGGCAACATGGCGAGCTATCCGGTCGGCGTGCCGGGGGGAATCTTCTCGCCGATGCTGACCTTGGCGACGACGATTGGCCTGGCCACCGGCCTGGTGATCGAGGTCGTCCTGCAGGCGGGCAACGTCGCGGCGCCACCGGGCCTCGGTGCCGCCTTCGCGATCGCCGCGATGGGCGGGCTGTTCTCGGCGGCGGTGCGGGCGCCGCTGGTCGCCGTCGTTCTGGCGGTGGAACTGACCGGCGCCTATGCCCTGATCCTGCCCGTGATCGTCACCTGCGTGACGGCCAACGTGATTGCCGAGTGGCTGGGCGGGCGGCCGATCTACGAGATACTGCTGGAGCGCACCCTCCGGCTTTCCGGCCAGGCGATGCCGGCGCCGGCCGAGCAGGAAGTCTCCTCGCCGGTCGGGCTCGACGAGCGACGCTAAGGCGTCAGGTCTTGATACCCAACAGCTTCGCAGCCGTGAGACCGAGCACGGCCGCCTTCTCGTCGTCGCTGAGCGAGGAGCTGGCGAAGATGTGGTCCACCGGGTGGAGCTGCCAGATGTAGGGGTAGTCGCTGCCCAGCACGATCTGGCCGGCGCCGACTTGGGCCGCCAGATGGCGGATGGCTTCGGGCGAGAAGATCAGCGAGTCGAAATAGAGCTGCTTGAGATACTCCGTCGGCTTCTTCTTCAGCACGATGTTGGTGTTGCAACCGGCGGGACCGACGAAGCAGGGGTGATCGGAGCGGTCGGCATAGGACGGCAGATAGCCGCCGCCGTGGGCTGCGATGATCTTGAGGCCTGGGAAGCGATCGAGCGTGCCCTCGAAGATCAGGTGCGAGAGGGCAATGGTGGTCTCCAGCGGATTGCCGATGGTGTTGCCGAGCCAGCCGTTGCCCGAGAGGCGCTTGGCGAGTTCCGGCGTGCCCTGCGGATGAATGAACAGCACGGCGCCGAGTTCCTCGGCCTTGGCCCACACCGGATGGAACTTCGGGTCGGAGAATTCCAGGCTGCCGACGCCGCCGCCGATCGCGGCGCCCTTCAGCCCCTGCTTCTTGATCGCGGTCTCGAGCTGCTGCACGGCGAGATCGGGCGCCTGCAGGGTGAGCGAGGCGAAGGCGGCGAACCGGTCGGGCTTGGCGGCACATAGCTCGGCCAATTTTTCGTTCTGGATGGTCACGATCTTTTCCGCCAGCTCGCGGTCGCGGCCGTACCAGAAGGGGTTGATCGACAGCACTTCCATGTCGACCGCCTGGGCGTCCATGGCCTTCAGGCGGTTGTCGATTTCGATGAAGGCTTCCTTGGCGTCGATCACCGGCGGAACCTGGATCGCTGCCGCCTCGGCGCCCAACAGCGCGCCGGCTTCGCGGAAGTGGCAGTGGGCGTGGACGTCGATCGTCTTGACCTTCTTGCCGTTGACGGCGACGGGTAGGCGGCGGCCGCCCGCGGGTTGGTGCTCGTTCAGCTGCTGGGCGTGAGCGGCCTGCAGCAGGCCGCAGCTACAGAAGACGATTCCGGTCGTGGCGGCGGCAGTCGTGGCCTTGAGGAAATTCCGACGCGTCGTCATTGGGCAGCCTCCCTCGTCAGTGCGGATTCGCTCCGCGGATCGCCGGCGATGCGGCTGTGCCACATNNGCGTCGCCCGCCGTCCAGTCGTGGTGGTAGATGCGCGGCGGCTGGCAGGCGAAGTCGACCAGCTCCTGCAGGAAGCGCTCGGACTCAGGCGCAGCCATGCCCGGGATGGCGTGGGCGTGACGGCCGATCAGCAGCGACTTGCGGCCGGTCTCGGGATGGATCTTGACCAGTTGGCGGAGCGGCGCCGGCCCGTCGTGGAAGCCGTAGCCCGAATACTCGCCGTCCTTCTGCTTGGTCTGATGGCCGAGCTTGGACTGGCTGTGATGCAGCGAATGGTGCGCCGCGAGCCTCTCGACCTTGGCCTTGAGCGCGCCGTCGAGCGCATTGTAGGCCGCGCGCATGTCGGCAAAACCGGTGCGGCCGCCTACGGTCGGCACCACCTCGGCGCTGAACACCGCGCCCTTGGCCTGCACCGGCATGTAAGTGCTGTCGCAATGCCAGCCCATGTTGCCCTTGAGGATCTTCATCATATCGTCGTTGTCGGCCTCGCGGCGCAGCGAGCCGTCGGCCTTCACGTTGCTGATCGCCGCCATCTCGAACTCGAGCGGCCCGAATCTTTTGGCGAAGCCGATCTGCTCGTGGCGGGCGAGATGCTGGCCGGGAAAAATCAGCAGGGCGTATTCCAGCCAGGCGGCATCGAGGTCGCGCCACACGCCATCGTCGATCGCGGCGAGTTTCACGCCTCTCACCACGGCGCCGAAGCTGGCGTCGAGCGGTTCGATGTCGAACGTGCGGGCCATGCGGGTCTCCTCTCAGCTCGCGACGCTGCGGGTCGGGTTCTTTGGTGTCAAGGTTCGCCCCTTGGTCGGCAGAACGACGACCGCACCGCGACTGAGATGCAAAATGCCGGACATTCGAATCTTATCATGGTAGATTATCCCGTCCGCGCCCGATCCCGTTCTCTATTCGTTCGAACGGGCTATTGTTCGAAATGAATGAGTGGGAACTTAGGTGACAGTCACTAAGCAAAGCGTTGCCGCGATGGTCTTGATCGGCCTCGCCGTTCCCGCCGCGGCCCAGACGACGACCAACCTCCCGCCCTATGCCAACAACCCGACCTGGACCGGCTTCTATGTCGGTGCGGCCTTCGGCGCCGGCGCCATGTCCAATCGGGCCGACACCTCGGCGGCCGGCTTCAGCGCCACGCTGAATGCGCCCGGCGGCAGTGGCGTCCTGGGCTCGATCTACGGCGGCGTCGATTACCGCGTGCTGCCGCGTGCCGTGATCGGCCTGCTGGGCGAGGTGAGCTTGGCGGGCTTCCAATCCTCGAACTCGGTCCAGGTGCCGGGAGGGAACGCCACCGTTGCGTCGAACGCCGGCTTCGGTTGGGCGGCGCTGGTACGGGCGGGCGTGCTGGCCAACCCCTCGACCCTGATCTACCTGGTTGGCGGCTACACTGGACAGAACATCCACACCGATGCCTATGCCAACGTCAACGGTGCCTCGGCCTATGCCTCGCGCGACGACACGGTGAACGGCTGGACCTTCGGTCCCGGCGTCGAAACGGTGCTGGACGGCCGCTGGTCGGCGAAACTCGAGTACCGCTACAGCCAGTTCGAACAAAAGACGCTGTCGGGCACGAACCTCGTCATCTCGCCGTCCTCGCAGGCTGTCAGGGTCGGCCTCGCCTACAAGTTCGGTGGGCTTGCGCCGTCCGCGGCCGATCAGGAGCCGGAAGCGGCGCCCGCGCCGTTCAACTGGACGGGCTTCTATGGCGGCGTGGCGGGCGGCGGCGGCATCGGGTTCAACCGCACCACCGCGCAAGCCGGCGGCGCGTCGGCGTCCTTCGACGCCACAGGACAGAGCCTGCTGGGCTCGGTCTTCGCCGGTTTCGATTACCAGGTCGCCAGGCAGGCCGTCGCCGGTGTCATGGGCGATTTCACCTGGGCCAGCCTGCAATCGAACGCGAGCCTTGCGGCTGGTGGCAACGGCGTTTTCGCCAATGTGCGCGCCGACCGGTCGTGGAGCGTGATGGGCCGGCTGGGCTTCCTGCCGGTGCCCTCGACGATGATCTACGGGGCGGCCGGCTATACCGGCGAAAACGTCAATGCGACCGCGACGGCCGCGGTCGGCGGCAACGTCGGCTCCGTCTCGCAGGACGCAACCCTGCAGGGTTGGACCGTCGGTCCCGGCATCGAGACGGTGGTCACGGGCGGCTGGACGACGCGTCTTGAATATCGCTACAGCCAGTACGAGCAGAAGCAGATCGTGAACGGGGTCACGACGCAGCCGGCCTCGCACACGATTCGCCTGGGCCTGGCCTACAAGTTCGGTGTCGGCATCCCGGCACCAGGGGGAGAGTAGAGGGAGTTCCACGTCAACCAGCAAGGGGGGAGTACGATGCGTTTCATGAGGTTGGGCCTTCTCACGGCCATGGCGATGACAGCGGCGGCGACCGCCAGTGCTCAGCAGGGCAACACCATATCGGCGCCGATCCAGGGACTGCGCAACAACGTGGGTGAGGTCCGCTGCGGCCTCTTCAATTCCGACGCCACCTTCCGCAAACCCGGCCAGCAGATGATGGGCGTCGCCGTGCCGATCGTGAACCAGCAGGCGACCTGCGTGTTCAACAATGTGCCGCCCGGCACCTACGCCATTGCCGCGTTCCATGCCGAGAAAAACGAGACGCAGCTGCAGACCAATTTCCTCGGCATCCCCAAGGAGGGCTACGGCTTCTCGCGCAATCCGTCGACCACCTTCGGCCCGCCGGGCTTCAGCGACGCCGCCTATGCCTATCCGGGCGGCGCGACGTCGTGGCCGATCACGATCACGTACTAGTACGCGGCTGATCCCGTGACGGACGACGGCGCCGTGCCCGACCAGGGCCCTTGGCCCTGGAGCGCCGGCTTCCGGACCTTGGCGGCCGAGCACGACTACAGGGTCGAGGAGATCGATGGAAAGGTGCCGCCAGGCTTGCGCGGCACCCTCTATCGCAATGGCTCGGGTCGCAACGATCGCGGTGGCCAGTGGTTTGCCCACTGGTTCGACGGCGACGGCATGATCTCGGCCGTCCGCTTCGACGATCGAGGCGTGCACTTCTGCAACCGCTTTATCGCCACCCAAAGCTTCCGCGACGAGGAGCAGGCCGGAGAGATCGTCCATCGCGGCTTCGGCAAGATGCGGCCGGCTGGGATTCTGGGGGGCGTCGTGGCCAACGCGTTCCGCCAGCCCGCCAACGTCGCCAACACCTCCATCATCAGCGAAGGCGGCCGGCTGCTGGCATTGTGGGAAGGCGGGCCGCCGACCGCGCTCGATCCCGGAACGCTCGACACGCGCGGCATCGAGAATTTCGGCGGCGCGATGAAAGCCTTCTCGGCCCATCCCAAGGTCGATCCCGACAGCGGCGAGCTGTTCAACTTCGGCATCGACTACGGCGCCAAGACGACGCTCACGCCCTATCGCATCGTCAAGGGTGTCGTGACCCGCTTCCAGCCCGTGGCGCTGCCCTATCCTCTGATGAACCACGACTTCGTGCTGACCAAAAACCACCTGGTGTTCTGCCTCGGGCCGATCCTGATGCGGTCGCTCAAGTTCGTGCTGGGTTTCGCGAGCTTCGACGGCGCCCTTCACTGGGAGGGTGCCAAGCCCACGCTGATCCTGCTGGTGCCGCGCGACGGGCGGGGCAAACCGCGCCTGATCGAGACCGACGCCTTCTTCCAGTTCCATTTCGCCAACGGCTACGAGGAGGGCGGCGCGCTGGTCCTCGACCTCGCGCGCTACCCCGACTTCCACACGATCGGCGAGGCGCTGCGCAGCTACTGGCGCTCGGAGTGGCCGGTCAAGGGCATGGCGTTCATGACGCGCCTCACCGTCGACCTGGCGACCGGCAAGACGAGCAGCCGGACCTTCGACAGCGGCAGCGCCAACGAGTTCCCCACCATAAACTTCGACTACACCGGCAAGCGCCATCGCTATGCCTACTTCGCCAGCAACCCCATCGCGCGCGAGCGCGGCCTGCAGCAGCAGATCACGCGGATCGATTTCGACAGCGGCGCCGTGGCGACCCACGATTTCGGCGCCGACGCCTGCGTGGGCGAGCCGACCTTCGTCGCGACCGGCGGCGCCGCCGAGGACGACGGCGTGATCGTGACGCAAGTGTTCCGCACCGCCGAGCGCCGCACCGACATCGTCGGTCTCGACGCCCGCGACCTCGCCGCCCGTCCGCTGTTCACCGCGCGGCTCAAGCATCACGTGCCGATCCAGCTACACGGCTGCTTCGTGCCGGAGCGGAAGTAGGAACGCTGCCCGCGCCAGTTCGCACGAACAATCGCAACATGTAGTGGCGGTTACCGGATGGTAACGCTTAAAATAATGGGAAATCACCGCGAATTTAGTGTTGCGTCGATGGCACCGCGCGTCGGTGCGACCTCGTCCTCGGCCGGAAATCGCATTTTTCAGGAAACATATCGGCCCGCTCGCCAAGCCCTTGATCCGCTCGCGTTTCGAGGTTTCTGCCGTAGAGCTTTCCCGAGATTTCCCGAATTCCCAAAATGAAATATCGAGGCCTTTGTGCTGCGGATGCGGGACATGGCGCGCTCGCTGCGACCCTCGCGCTCCAGCTCGTCGGGCACGTCGGCAGGAACCGTGATGGCGCATAAAGAGAATATTGCGTTTATAGCAATAATTGTCAATGGATATTGCGTAATGTGCTTACANNTCGTGTCGTCGCCATGACGCCCGGTTCGTGCGCCCTGATCCATGCAACCGAATCGCTCGTACCTGCATTAGTGATTTGGCGCGATGTCACCATGGGTGGGGCACATGATGATCGATGCAAATAGTCGCCAGGTAATGCAACTTTTCATCGAGCAGCTGAGCGAATATGCACTAATTGCATTGGATGCCGACGGCAGAGTGTTGAGCTGGAATGTCCGCGCACAAGCGATCCTGGGGGATGCTGCGTCGGATGAAATCATTGGGCGGCATATTTCCGAGTTCTACAAGACAGAAGATATTGCAGCGGCGCTCGACGATGCCGTGACATGGGGCCGACATGAGGTGATGGGTCATGTTGTCGGTGCGCACGGCGTGGAATTCGAGGTGCATGGCTTGCTGAGGCCGGTGTGCGACGTGCAAAACAGGCTGCTCGGTTTCGGCATGTTGGCGCGCGATGTCGACAGCTCGAAGCGTCTCACTGCGAACAAGGCCGAAACGGCTGCGAATGCCCCGCTCCGCGGACAAGGGACAATACTGGTGGTGGACGACGACGATCTTGTCCGAACGGAGATCCAGGAAAGGCTGACGAGCTTCGGCTACCGGGTCATCGAGGCCTCGAACGGTCCCGAAGCCATCCAGTTGCTGGCCGACACGCCCGATATCGATCTGTTGTTCACTGATGTCGTCATGCCGGGCGGAATGAATGGCCGCCAAGTGGCCGCAGAAGCCAGGCGTGTTCGGCCGAACCTCAAGGTGCTCTTTACCTCGGGATACTGCGAAGAAGCCCTTTTGCAGGCGGGAAAGATCGAGGCCAACGCGGCGCTCGTCGTCAAACCCTACCGAATGAACGACCTTACGCGGAAAATGCACGCACTAATGGAAGCGACTCACTGACTGGCCGACTCTAGGCCAGATCGTCGACGTCGTTGCGCAGCTTCTGGCCGCCGCGCCAGCGCGCGAGATTTTCCAGGAAGATCGCGAATACCGCCTCGGGCTGGCCCAGCGTATGGCTGGCGGTATGCGGCGAGACCAGCACGTTGGGCATGTCCCACAGCGGCGAGGCTTTATCGAGCGGCTCGTGTTCGAAGACGTCGAGATAGGCGCCGGCGAGCTGGCCGCTTTTGAGGGCTTCGATGACGTCGGCTTCGACGGCGATCTCGCCGCGCGCGACATTGATGAAGTGCGCGCCTGCCGGCATGGCGGCAAAGGCCGCGGCGTTGGCGATGCCGCGGGTCAGCGGCGAGGCGGGGCAGCACAGGATCAGCCAGTCGGCCTGGGGCAGCACCTCGCCCAGCTGGTCGTAGGCGATGGTGCGGTCGCACGGTTCGACTGGCTGGGCGCTGCGGCGCGCGCCGATGACAGTCATGCCCAGCATCTTCAGGAGGCCCGCGATATTGCGCCCGATCGGCCCCATTCCGACGATCAGCGCGCATTGGCCTTTTAGATCGCGCGGCGCGCGCTCGCCCAGCCGCGGCTCCCAGGCGTGGCGGCGCTGGGCGTCGGCCAGCAGGGGAAAGCGCCGGTTGAGCGCGATGAGCGCACCCAGGGTCGAATGCGCCACGGTCACCGCCGTCGCGCCCGAAGCGGTCGTCACCTTCACGCCTCTATCGCGCAGCTCGCGATAGAGCGGTCGCTCGGCGCCGGCGGGATGGATTTGTAGCCATTTGAGCCGGGGCGACTTGCGCAGCACTGTTTCGAATTCACGCAACTCCGCCGTTGGATTGCCCTTGCTCGATCGGCCGGTGACCTCGCGGGTCATGAATGCGATGTCGGCGTCGCACGGCTCTGCGCTGGCGATCGCCTCGTCCGCCGTCACGAAGGAGATGCCGCCGGGGACGGCGGCGGCGATGCGCTCGCCCCAGCTGCGGAGCGCGGTCGCGGAGAGCATCAGGCGGAGCGGCGAGGGGGTGGTCATGGCAGCGACGATGCCGCATGATGAGCCGAAAGAAAACGCCCCTCGGGAAACAACGAGTGAGACAACGGGGGCAACAGGGAAGGGACGCAAGGCAATAAATGCGGCGCCATGTATAGCTACATCGCCCGGCGACTGGCCTTCGGCGCGCTGACCGTGATCGGCGTGTCGATCATGGTTTTTGTCGTCATGCGCATCCTGCCTGGCGATCCGCTGGTCGCGATCTTCGGGCCGGAGGGCTACACCAAGCTCACCGATGCCCAGCGCGCGAGCTACATGGCCGAGCTTGGCTTGAGCGACCCGCTGTGGGTGCAGTATCTCGCCTGGGTCAAGGATATCGCGCGCGGCGACTGGGGGCATTCGTTCTTCCGCTCCGAAAGCGTCGCCGACATGATCCTGCGGCGCGGGCCGTTGACAGCCGAGATCGCACTGATCTCCGTGGTGCTGTCGTGGTTCGTCGGTATCCCGGTGGCGATTGTGAGCGCGCTCAAGCCCAACACGATCGCCGACAGCGCCGCGCGTTTCGTCAGCATCCTGTTTCTGGCGGTGCCAGGCTTCTGGGTCGGCATGCTGATCGTGCTGGCCCTGCTGTTCTGGTTCGGCTATCGCGCGCCGATGGCCGGCGTCTCGCTGTGGGCCGATCCCGTGGCCAATCTGCAACTGGTAATTGGGCCCGCGATCGTGCTCGGGCTCGGCCAGGCCGCCTATATCGCGCGCATGGGGCGCTCGAGCCTTCTGGAAGTGATCCGCGAGGATTATGTGCGGACGGCGCGCGCCAAGGGGCTGAACGGCCGCCTGGTGATCTCGATGCACGCGCTGCCCAACGCGCTCCTGCCGGTGATCACCCTGTCGGGCGTCCTGCTCGGCCTGGTGCTGGCCGGATCGGTGCCGGTCGAGCGCGCCTTCGGCACGCCGGGCCTGGGTTTTGCCATGTATATCGCGGTCAGCGAGCGCGACGTCTTCGTCATGCAGAACCTGGTGTTCCTCTATGCCGCGGTGTTCGTGCTGCTGAACATCGTGGTCGACATCACGATCGCCCTGCTTGACCCGAGGATACGCCTGCGATGACGGCAGCGATCTCCGCCCAGCCCGCGCCCGTGACCGCAGCGTCGTTCCTGCGCTGGGCCTTTGGCGGCACCAGGAGGTTCTTCCGCCGCGCGCCACTATCGGCGTTCTGGGGCTGCATCGCCGCCGCGATCGTCACCATGGCGATCGCAGCTCCCGTCATCGCGCCCTACCCGCCGCTCAAATCCGATTTCCGCTCGATGCAGAAGCCACCCAACGAGGCGCACTGGTTCGGTACCGACCAGATCGGCCGCGATACGCTCAGTCGCGTCATCTATGGCAGCCGCGCGTCGCTCACGGTGGCGCTGGGCGCGGTGGTGTTTGGCACCACGGTGGGTGCGCTGTGGGGGCTGGCCTGCGGCTATTTCGGCGGTCGCTTCGACATGGCGAGCCAGCGTCTGATCGAATTCCTGCAATCCTTCCCCGACCTGATATTGGCCATGGCCATCGCCATGGCGCTGGGCGGCGGCCTCGGCACGGTGATCGTGGCCATCGCCATCACGCGCATCCCGTTCGGCGGCCGGGTGATCCGCGCCGTGGTGATGTCGCTCAAGGAAATGCAGTACGTCGAGGCGGCGCGCGGCCTTGGCGCCTCGCACAAGCGCCTGATGTTCCGCCACATCCTGCCGCAATGCGTGGCGCCCTATCTGATCCTGGCCACCACCCATCTCGGCGTCGCCATCGTGATCGAGGCCTCGCTCGGCTTCTTGGGCGTCGGCATCCCGCCGCCGGAGCCGACCTGGGGCAACATGCTGTCCGATGCGCTGAACGCCGGCCTGGTACCGCCGTGGTGGCTGGTGCTGTTTCCGGGAGCGGCCATCACGCTTACCGTGCTCGCCTTCAATCTCCTGGGCGATGGCATCCGCGACATGCTCGATCCCCGGCTGCGAGGATCGGTCTAGATCAAGGGGGCGTCTCGCCTACTTGATCACTTCCCAGAAGATCCCGGCGACGCAAACGAAGCCCAGCGTGAAGACGATGGTGCGGACGTAAGGGATGCCCAGCAGATAGACCACGGCATGCGCCACGCGCAGCCAGAAGAACGACATCGCCCAGAACGCCGTCATCGCGTTAGCCTTGCTGGCAACGTGCGCGACGATCACCAGTGCTGCGAAGGGGGCGAAGCACTCCACGGCATTGAGATAGGTGCGATCGGCGCGCTTGCCCCAGGCCGGAACCGGACGCGGCGTGGGATCGGCATAGTTCCGCGGCTGCAGTGGACCGTTGGTCTTCACCTGGGAGATGACGTAGGGAATCCACAGCGCCGCCGTGAGGATGGCGGTGAGGGCGAGGTATTTCAGGTCGGTTGTCATGATGGTCTGTTCCTCCTCATGCGATCGATTATGACGCCAGCGCACGCAGCGGCGACATCACGCCTGCATCATGAAGGTGACATGACGCCCAATGTCCCGGCTTCACTTCGCGCAGGGCCGGCACATCTTGTCGGCAGCGCGCCATGGCGTAGGGGCAGCGGGCGTGGAAGTGGCAGCCTGACGGTGGATTGATCGGGCTCGGCACGTCGCCCTTCAGGATCACCCGCTTGCGGCTGCGTGCGCTCGACTTCGGGATCGGCACGGCCGAGAGCAGCGCCTCGGTGTAGGGATGCAGCGGCATCTCGAACAGGCTCTTCTTGTCGGTCATCTCGACGATGCGGCCAAGATACATCACCGCGACCCGGTGGCTGATGTGCTCGACCACGGCGAGGTCGTGGGCGACGAACAGGTAGGAGAGCTTGAACTCGTCCTGCAGGTCCATCAGCAGGTTGATGATCTGCGCCTGGATCGACACATCGAGCGCCGACACCGGCTCGTCGCCCACGATCAGCTCGGGGTTGAGCGCCAGCGCGCGCGCGATACCGATGCGTTGGCGCTGGCCGCCGGAGAATTCGTGCGGGTAGGAGGCCATCGCCTCCGGCCTGAGGCCGACCCGCTCGAACAGGCCTACAGCCCGCTCGCGGCGCTCCGCCGGCGTGCCGACGTCGTGGATGATCATCGGCTCGCCCACGATCTCGCCTGCCGTCATGCGCGGATTGAGCGAGGCGTAGGGATCCTGGTAGATCATCTGCATGCGCCGCCGGTAGGGCAACAGCTGCTCGCGATCGAGATGGGTGATGTCCTGGCCGCCGATCTTGATCGTGCCGTCGGTCGGCTCGAGCAGCCGCAGCAGGGTGCGGCCGACCGTCGACTTGCCGCAGCCCGATTCGCCCACCAGGCCCAACGTTTCGCCGCGGCCGATCTGGAACGATACGCCGTCCACGGCATAGACCTGGCCGGACACCCGCGAGAACAGACCCTTGTGGATCGGGAAATGTTTCTTGAGGTCGGTGACTTCGAGCAGCGGCTGGCTCATGCGGCACTTCCCAGCAGTTGGTCAGCATGCCAGCAGGCGATCCAGTGGTTGGACCGGTGTTCGGCAAGCGGCGGCGCCTCGCTGCGGCACCGGTCGGTGGCGAGGCTGCAGCGCGGCGCGAAGCTGCAACCTGGCGGCAGGTTGAACAGCGATGGCACCATGCCCTTGATCTCGTTCAGGCGGGCGCGGCCGGTGTCGGAGCGGGCCGCGGTGTCGAGATGGGGGATCGAGCCCAGCAGGCCTTTGGTATAGGGATGGCCTGGGTTGTCGAACAATTCCTCCGAGCGCGCCTCCTCGACCTTGCGTCCGGCATACATGACCACGACGCGGTCGGCATTCTCGGCGACGACGCCCATGTCATGGGTGATCAGGATGATCGCCGTGCCGAAGGTTTCCTGCAGTTCGCGCATCAGGTCGAGAATCTGCGCCTGGATGGTGACGTCGAGCGCCGTGGTCGGCTCGTCGGCGATCAGCACCTTGGGATTGCATGACAGCGCCATGGCGATCATCACGCGCTGGCGCATGCCGCCGGACAGCTGGTGCGGATAGGCGTGGGCGCGGCGTTCCGGTTCGGGGATGTAGACCCGGCGCAGCATCTCGATGGCGCCGTCCATGGCGTCGCGACGCGACAGACCCTGATGCAACGCGATCGCCTCGCCGATCTGCCGCCCGACCGTGAATAGCGGGTTGAGCGAGGTCATCGGCTCCTGGAAGATCATCGAGATCTCGTTGCCGCGGATGCGCTCCATCTCGGGTTCGCTCAAGTCGAGCAGGTTTTTGCCTTCGAAGCGGACCGCGCCGCCGACGATGCGACCCGGCGGATTGGCCACCAGGCGCAGGATCGACAGCGCCGACACGCTCTTGCCGCAGCCCGACTCACCCACGATGCCTAGCGTCTCGCCGCTCTTCAACTCGTAGGACACGCCATCGACGGCACGTACCGTGCCGACCGCTGTGAAGAAATGTGTTTGCAGATTGTCGATCTGCAAGACCGTTTGCGCCGGTACGACCGCCGGATCGCCGACGGCGTCAATCGCCGGTTGGCGAGGATTCACGCGAGACTCCCTGAAATTTCTCGTGTTAGTTTTGGCCCAACGGGGTGGGCAAGCCATCTGAGCACATCGTGCTCGGTCTGCAAAAGGCCAAAAAAGCTATGGGAGGATTCAATGAGTGATTCAGGCTCCAAGCGTTCGGGCGTAAAGCGTCGCGGCTTCGTCAAGGGTGCCGCTGCAACCGCGGGTATGTTCGGGCTGCCATGGCAGGCGTGGGCCCAGGGTGTGCCCAACGAGTTCGATGGCTCGAAATTCCAGCTCAAGGCGGCCGAGCCCAACGCCAAGGCGGGCGGCGTGCTGAAATACGCCATCACCTCGCGGCCGCCGCATTTCGACTTCCATCAGTCCGGCACGATCAACAGCTTGGGCAGCCAGGGCTGCATGTTCGACAACCTGGTGCGGCGCGATCCGCGGGACAGCGGCAAGACCATCATTCCAGACCTGGCGCACAGCTGGGAGATCGCCAAGGATGGCAAGACCTACACCTTCCATCTACGCGAGGGCGTGCAGTTCCATGACGGCGCGGACTTCACCTCCGAGGACGTGAAGGCCACCTTCGACCGCATCCGCAAGCCTCCAGCGGGCGTCATGATCCCGCGCTCGACGCTGTTCACGACCGTCGAGGAGATCACCGCGCCCGACAAGAAGACCGTGGTGTTCAAGCTCTCCGAGCCCCGGCCGGCGAGCTTCATGATGGCGGCCTTCGCGTCAGGCTGGAACGGCATCGTGCGCAAGAAGACGCTGGACGACAACCAGGGCAACCTTCGCCGCGTCGTCGACATCCCCGGCACCGGCCCGTTCAAGAGCAAGCGCCGCGTCGAGAACGAAATCTGGGTGATGGAGAAGAACGACAAGTACTGGAACAAGGGTCTGCCCTATCTCGACGGCATCGAGTTCTACCACGCGCTGCCGTTCTCGCCGGAGCTGGGTTCGGCGATTCTGTCCAACCGCGTCGACTATGCCCGCATTGTCGATCCTGTGACGGCACGCAAGGCCGCAGCCACGCCCGGCATGTCGACGACGTCGTTCTACCAGTCGGTCATCCAGGGCACCTGGATGAACAACAAGAAGAAGCCGCTCGACGATCCGCGGGTCCGCCGCGCCTTCAACCTGTCGCTCGACAAGCCGGTGCTGGTCGACGTGGTGAAGGACGTGGCGCCGATGATGATGGGCGGGTTCATCTACCCGTTCTCGGAGTTTGCCACGCCGCTCGACCAGCTCACCAAGCGCGTCGGCTACCAGACCGACCAGACCGCGGCGATCAAGGAGGCCAAGGCGCTGATGGCTGCGGCGGGCTACGCCGGCGGCGTGAAGACTCCGCTCGACTTCATGGTCCGTGAGGTGGCGTCCTTCAAGCTCTGGGCGCAGGCCATCCAGGCGATGCTGCAGCAGGCGATCGGCGTCGAGACCAAACTGCGTACGGTGGTGGAATCGGTGTGGTTCGACGACATCAAGGCGGGCAACTACGACCTCGCCATCGGCGCCATCGTGTCGACGCTGCTCGACCCGTCCGACTATTTCAACGCCTGGTACAAGAAGGACGGGCCGCAGAATTACGGCTTCTGGAACAACGAGGCGTTCAACGCCCTGCTGCCGCAGATCGACCGCGAGGTCGACGCCAAGAAGCGCCTCGAGGTCATCCGCAAGGCCGAGGACATAATGGAGCAGGACCCGCCCGTGCTGCCGGTGTCGTGGGAGAAGATCAACGACGTCTGGTACAACTACGTGAAGGGCCACAATCCGAAGGAATACTTCGGCATCTATGACGTCGTGCGCTTCGACACTTTCTGGCTCGACAAGTAGCAGAACGCCTAGTCGGCCACCTGCTGCGCTGGACGCCAGCGCAGCAGGTAGGCCTGGATGCGCCGCACTGCCGACGACAGCAGGACGCCGGCGATCATCAGGACGAACACCGCGACCATCATGCCGGCGGCTTCGCCGCGCGCTTCGGCTTCGATGATCATGCGGCCGATGCCGTGCTCGGCGCCGATGAACTCGCCCACGATCACGCCGATCAGCGAAAAGGAGATCGCCGGCGACAGCGAGGCGAACAACCAGGCCATGGTCGAGGGCACGATCACCGTGCGCGTGACCTGCCATTCGCTGGCGCCCAGCAGGCGGCTGGCATTGATGTGGTCGCGGTCGACCGAGCGCGCGCCCTCGAAGGTGTTGAAGAACA
>PLYQ01000312.1 GCA_003153415.1 Rhodospirillales bacterium
GAGATCGAGCCCGCCATCGAGGTGATGAGATCGTTCACCGCGCGGGTGATGGCCGGCGCGTATTGCTGCAACGTCGGGCGGTCCATGCCCTTTGGGGCGCCGAAGCCGAAATGCACGTTGCCATCGCCGATATGCCCCAGCGGATGGGGCCGCAGGCTCGGCAGGACGGCGAGCGCGGCGGCAATGCCCTTGTCGATGAACTCGGGGATCTTGGAGATCGACACGGAGATGTCATAGCTGAGGCCCGGGCCGTCGGCGCGCCCCGCTTCGGCCACGCCCTCGCGGATCTTCCACATGTTGCGCGCCTGCGCCTCGCTCTGGGCGATCACCGCGTCGAGCACGCGGCCCGCCCCGATCTGCTCGGCGAGGAACTGCTCCATCTTCTCCGACATACCACCCTCTGTACCATGGGGGCCGCCGTCGGCCCTGGGTCGCGAGGATGACCATTGCATCAGTATGTACCAGAGCGTGTCGGCCTTGAGCGGATCCTGAACGCCCGGGATATGACGCAGCACCATCTCGGTCGCTTCGCGGCTCATCAGCTCGCACGACTCGACGTTGTCCTCCGAGGCCGAATGCGCCTCCGACAGGATCTCGATCGCCGCCTGCGGATCGCGTACGGCGAGCCAGGCGGTGGCGGTGTCCTTGGACGCCGGCCACAGTTTCAGCACCGCCTTGGTGATGATGCCGAGCGTGCCCTCGGCGCCCATGAAGAGGTGCTTGAGGTCATAGCCCGTATTGTCCTTCTTGAGCGCGCGCAGGCCGTTCCAGATATCGCCGTTGGGCAGCACGACCTCGAGGCCCATGACGAGGTTGCGCGCATTGCCGTAGCGCAGCACCTGCACGCCGCCGGCATTGGTCGAAAGATTGCCGCCGATCATGCACGAACCCTGGGCGCCGAGGCTGAGTGGAAAGAAGCGGTCATGCTTGGCCGCCGTTTCCTGCAGGGTCTGCAGCACGCAACCCGACTCGACGGTCATCGAGTAGCCGACCGGATCGACTTCGAGCACTTTGTTCAGGCGGCCGACCGACAGCAGGATGCCTGAGTGGTTGGGCCAAGGGGTTGCGCCGCCCATCAGGCTGGTATTGCCGGCCTGCGGTACGATGGCGATGCCGTTGTCGTAGCAGAGCTTCACGACCTTGGAGACTTCCTCGACGCTGCCCGGCCGCACCACGACCGAGGCCGTGCCGACGCGCGAGCGGCGCCAGTCGGTGACGAAGGCCTGCTTGTCCTGTTCGTCCAGGATCAGCCCCCTGTCGCCCACGATGGCGCGCAGGCCATCCAGGATGGCGGGCGTTACCGGCGTGGTGGGAATGGACGGCTGAATGACGTTATCGGGCATCGTTTCCTCGCTTTGCGGAGGAGATTAGCCCCGGGCTCCGGCCCCGTCATCCG
This sequence comes from Rhodospirillales bacterium, assembly GCA_003153415.1. Classification (GTDB taxonomy): domain Bacteria; phylum Pseudomonadota; class Alphaproteobacteria; order Reyranellales; family Reyranellaceae; genus Reyranella. The sequence goes on from PLYQ01000312.1 coordinate 1,397, forward strand.
CCGCCGCCCGGCGCAGGCGGTCGTTGATCGCAAGGCCCAATCCGGTTTCCGGGATAGGCATAACCGCGATGCGGCCGATGCCGGGCCGGTCGAGCGCGCGGAGCTGGGCAAAAAGGTTGGCGGCGGCCTCGGCGAGATCGCCGGACGGGCTGAGATTATAGGTCAGCATCGCTCCAGCGGGTGGTGCAGGTCCGAAGGCCAGCAGGCCTTCATCGGCGCCGACACTGGTCGCATCCAGCCGCACCGGCCGTGCCGGCGCATAGTGGCTTTCGAGCTGGCCCGGCGACTTGCGCGCCGCATTGCCCGTCGGCAGCGCATCGGAAAGGGCGACAGGACCGATTACGGCCTCGATCGCCTCGCGCGTGGCGCCGCCCGGTCGCAGCAGCGTAGACTTCGCGGTCGACAGGTCGAGCACGGTCGATTCGAGGCCGACCTTGCAGGGCCCGCCATCGAGAATGAGCGGCACGCGATCGCCCAGCGATTCGGCGACATGTTCGGCCCGTGTCGGGCTCACCGCGCCGCTTCGGTTGGCCGACGGCGCGGCGATGGGCCGGCCGGCTGCGCGGATCAGCGCCTGCGCCACGGGATGGGCCGGTGCGCGCACCGCCGCTGTGTCGAGCCCGGCCGTCGCCAGCAGGGCGATGGGCGAGCCCTTTGCGCGCGGCAACACCAGCGTCAGCGGTCCCGGCCAGAAACGTGCTGCAAGCATTTCCGCCGTGTCGTTCCAGCGCACCAGTTCTTGCGCCGACTGGACATCGAGGACGTGACTGATCAGCGGATTGAATTCGGGTCGTCCCTTGGCCTCGAAGATCGCCGCGACCGCGCGCTCGTTGGTGGCGTCGCCGCCCAGGCCATAGACCGTCTCGGTCGGAAAGGCGACCAGCTTGCCTTCGCGCAGCAGTGCCGCTGCCTCGGCGACCGTCGCCGCGGTCGGCTCGACGATTTTCATCGCGCCGCCTTGGACCGCGCGATGAAATGCGGATTGCCGAAGCCCGGCTTGCCGTAGAGCAGCGGCCGGCCATCGGTCGTCACCACTTCGCCGCCGGCCGCTTCCAAAACGCCTTGGCCGGCGGCCGTGTCCCATTCGTTGGTCGGCCCGAAGCGCGGATAGATGTCGGCCTGGCCCTCGGCGATCAGGCAGAATTTCAGCGATGAGCCGGCCTGCTTGCGCTCGGCGATGCTCAGCCCGTTGTTGCCGAACCAGATGTCGAGGTCGCTGTAGATCGCCGTGCTGCGGCTGGCGAAGGCGGTCAGCCCTTCGGCCGGCGGCGTGCGCGTCTCGATGGCCGTGAAGGCCGCGCCGCGCTCGCTTTTGTCGGCGCCCAGTCCCGCCGCCCCTCGCCACAGCGTGCCGGTCGCCGGCGCCAGCACGATGCCGAGCGTCGGCTTGGCGTCCTCGATCAGGGCGATGTTCACCGTGAACTCACCGTTCCTCTTGATGAATTCCTTGGTGCCGTCG
>PLYQ01000207.1 GCA_003153415.1 Rhodospirillales bacterium
TCGTGACCGACAGCCACTCTCCCATGGCCATCGAGCAGGCGCCGGCCACGAGGCCGGCCAGACCCGTGAGTACGATGGTGTTCTCTGCCGCCGCAGCTCCGGCGACGCCCATGACCAGACTGAGGTTGGAGACGAGGCCATCATTGGCTCCGAGCACAGCCGCCCGGAGCGTGTTGCCGCCGCCGCGGTGACGTCCTTCCAGCATCGCCAGTGTTGGGCCGGCCAGGCCGCCTTCGCCCGCGACGGCCCGCATCAGCAGGGCATGCGATCGCTCATCGGATGGCAGCCCGGCGGCGCGCGCCTCGGGCTGGTTGTCATAGGCGGCGCTGTCGCGGGTCTCGCTATCGGCGAGCGTTGGCAGCACAAATGCCGGGCCAAAGCGCCGCGCCAGCCAGGCCAGGACACGAGCCCGGCCAGATGGACGAGGTGCGAAGGGCGTACCCTCAGCCTCGATCCGCTTTCGCCAGAATTCGCCGTGCGCCTGCTCGACCGCGGCGAGGCGGCGGAACACCTCGGCCAGCTTCGGATCGGCCTCGCTTTCGGCCAGCGCCGCGTAGATCGCGGCACCGTCGACCTCGCCTTGGAGATTGGAGCGGTATCGCAGCAGGGAATCGGATTTAGCCATGGCTTTCTAGACCCGAAGGGACTTCGTGAGCTGCGCCTACCAGAAACAATATTCGGTGATATTCATAGTAGATTCCATTGAGGAACAGTCGCATATGGCGCCTACTTAGGATGAATTGTCCCTAGTCAAATGCGTTTGTTTCCAGCGGACCGATGTTCCTCGCGACACATCAGTGTCCAACTGGAGACGTCGCGTCCAGCTTGACGGGCCGCAAACTGAGCGCGAGCGGTATGGCCGCAAGAGAAACCAGCATTAGAACCCAGAAGACGTCCGCGGAGGCCAGAAGAGAGCTCTGCATCTGTACCTGCTGACCTATCCAGATAATTGCCTGCTGCTGCACCTGAGCCAGCGGGTTACCATGAGCGACGAAATATCTCGTCACCTGTCGCAGCGTGTCCTGATACTGGATGCTCGACGGCAATGCATGCTCGACGAGCCGGCTTTGATGAAACTGCTGGCGATGAGCTAGCACGTTGGATGCGAGGGAAATTCCTATCGACCCGCCGATATTGCGCGCCGCATTGATCAGCGCTGACGCCTGGTCGATCTTGTCGGAAGCAATGCCGTTGTAGGACGAGGCCGTGATCGACAGGAAGATCAGCGGCAGTCCGACGCCGAGCAGCATGCGCGATTGCGCGAAGAACCAGAAGCCGAGATCGCCATAGACATTGGTCAGCTCGTACATGGAAAAGGCCACGCTCACCGCACCCGCAACGATCAGATATTTGGGCTGGACCTTGCCCAAGAGGCGGCCGGTGACGAACATCATCGCCATGCTGACGAGGCCGCCCGGCGAGAGCACGAGACCGGCCCACGTCGCCGTATAGCCGAAATCCAGTTGCACCAGTTCGGGAAGAAATTGGGTGGTAGCGAGCAGGATGCCGCCTGTCGCAAGCATCACCAGCAAGCATGCGCCAAACTGGCGCGTCGCAACCATCCGCACGTCGACCATCGGGTTGCTGCGGCTGATTTCCCACGGGATCATCAGCACGAAGGCCAGCGTGCAGACGGCGCTGACAGCGACGATGAAATTCGAGGCGAACCAGTCGTCCTCCAGACCGCGATCGAGCACGATCTCCAGCGTACCGAGGAAGGTCGCGATCAGTACGAAGCCGACGAGATCGAACCGCCTTCCTTGCTGCTGGAGGCGCCGGCGCTCCGCGGCCTCAGGCTCGCGCAGAATGAGCGCGATCAGGCCCAGCGCGAACAGGCCCACCGGACCATTGATCAGAAAGCACCAGTGCCAGGAAAGATTGTCTGACATCCAGCCGCCGAGCGTCGGCCCGACCACAGGCGCCACCACCACCGCAACGCCGAACAGTGCGAAGGCTTGGCCGCGCTTCGCCGGCGGGAAGGTACCTGCAAGGATAGACTGAGAAACCGGCACCATGCCACCGCCGCCCAGTCCCTGCAGGATGCGGAACAACAGCAGAGACGGCAGATTCCACGCAAATGCACACAGCACCGAACTCGCCGTGAACACCGCCAGGCAGATCAGGAAGAAGCGCTTGCGACCGAGCAGCCGGGCGAAAAAACTGCTGACCGTCAGGATCACCGCATTGGAGACGAGATAGGTGGTCACGACCCAGGACGCCTCGTCCGTACTCACTCCCATCCCACCGGCGATATAGGGCAGCGCCACGTTGGCAATCGTAGTGTCGAGCACTTCCATGAAGGTGGCAAGTGCGACCGCCATGGCAATCAGCCACGGATTAGTCGCCGCGCCGCTCGCGCTCATAGCCACTCCGTCAGCCGCTCATAGAGAGACGGCGCGGCATCGATCCGCACTGTTGGCACCACGGACATGCCCGGTCCAAGCGCAACGTCCGCAGGGGAACTGTCCATCAGGATCTTGACCGGGACGCGCTGGACGATCTTGACGTAGTTGCCCGTCGCATTCTCGGGCGGCAGCAGCGAGAACGCGGGACCACTGCCGGGCTGCACGCTGGCGACGTGGCCCCGGAAGGTGTGTTCCGGATAGGCGTCGATACTCAGCGCTACCCGCTGCCCGGCGCGCATCTCGTCGAGCTGCGTCTCCTTGAAGTTCGCGGTGATCCATATCGCATCCGGCACGAACATGGTCAGGTTTGTGCCGGGCTGCGCGAACTGGCCAGTCGCGGCAGTGAGATTGACCACGCGCCCCGGCTGGGCAGCCGTGACGGTCGTGTAGGACAGGTTCAGTTCGGCCTGATCACGCTGAGCTTTGGCCTCGGCGAGACTCGCCACTGCGCTGCTGTGCTGGGCACCAAGCGCCTCCAGTTGACGTTGCGCCAACGCGAGCGTCGCTTGCGCACTCTGCAGCGCAGCCTCTTGCTGGCGCAGCTGCGCCACGGACTGTTGCTCGTTCTGAACCGTGCCGTAGCCCGTCTTCGCCAGGTCCTGGTAACGTACCGCCTGCTGTTGCGCAAACACCAGCGCCGCTTGCGCCTGGATCACCTGTGCCTGATTCGAGTCGATTTGTGCGTGCTGCACGTCGAGCTGCGCGTCAACGTTCTGAATGCTGGCTTCGGCAACGGACACCTGTGCCTTCGCCTGAGCCAACGCGACGCGATAATCGCGATCATCAACGCGGGCGATCACGTCGCCCGTGGCGACATGCTGGTTGTCCGTGACCGGCACCGCCGTGAGATAGCCGGAAACCTTGGGCGCGATGGGGAACTGCCGAGCAGTGATGAAGGCATCGTCCGTCGACTCGAAGTGCCGGGTGTCGTCCCAATAGAGGTAGACTCCTGGAGCCGCCGCGATAAATAGGACGAGCCCGACTACAAATGCGATAGACCGCCGCCGCAGCAAGGTCCGGTGGGGCGCGCCTTCGGCTTCAGTTTCCCCTGCGACCTGCGGATCGTCTTGCTTGGACGGAAACTCCCGTCCCCTCTCACGAGGAGAGAGCGCTTTTGGCGGCGCCGGCGCGTCAACTCGGACGGACTCCTGCGTGGGCGCCTCGCGTACAATGGAATGGGTTCGATCAGTCATGGCCTGTGTCGCGCTCTGTACCTGTCGACAAGCCGCACTGGCTGCCAGCGCAATGCGAGAGCCGACTAGCACCCTGGACATTCTAATTCGGTTCATCAGCTTCTCCTGGTCCGTGTATTCGGTCGGTTGTGAACACGACGACAAGGGGTGACGATCGCGCTCAGCCGAGGAATTGGTCAGCACAGGGCTCCCGGACAGTGAACCCCTGGGCCGAATGATCTGCGCCGCCCTATTGACCCGCTTGCGAACGCGCCGAGGCCAGCGTCGATGCGTCATGTCCGCCTTGCTGCTGTAAACGCGGCCGCCTTGTGAGCCGGTCTAGATACAGGAAGACGACCGGCGTCGTGTAGAGAGTCAGGATTTGGCTGAGTGCCAACCCGCCGACGATGGCATAGCCGAGCGGCTGCCTGATTTCCGAACCGGCGCCGCTGCCGAACATGAGGGGCACCGCACCCAGCATCGCGGCCATCGTGGTCATGAGGATTGGCCGGAAGCGGCGGATACAGGCCTGGTAGATGGCCTCTTCCGGCGTCATGCCGTGGTTACGCTCGGCATCCAGGGCGAAATCGATCAGCATGATGCCGTTCTTCTTGACGATGCCAATGAGCAGGATGATTCCGACCAGGGCGATCACGCTCAAGTCGAAGTGGAAGACCATGAGCAGCAGCACCGCGCCGATGCCGGCCGACGGCAAGGTCGAGAGAATGGTGATGGGATGAATAATGCTCTCGTAGAGCATGCCGAGGATCAGGTAGATGACGACGAGAGCTGCGGCGATCAGGATCGGCGTAGTCGCCAGCGACGCCTGGAAGGCCTGGGCGTTGCCCTGGAAGCTGGTCGCCAGCGACAGCGGCTTGCCGAGCTCCTTTTCGACTTGCTGGATCGCAGCGACGGCCTGCCCGATCGCGGTGCCCGGCGCGAGATTGAACGAGATGGTCACCGACGGGAATTGACCCTGATGGTTGACGACGAGCGGCGCCACTTTGACAACGCTCTGGACCAGGGTCCTCAACGGTACCTGCTGCCCGCTCGATGAATTGACGTAGATATCGTTCAGGGCTTCCGGCCCGAACTGGAATTTGGGGCTGACCTCAAGCACGACGTGATACTGGTTGAGCATCGTGAACATCGTGGACACGATGCGCTGGCCAAAGGCATCGTCGAGCGTGTTGTCGATTGTCGCGGGCAGGATGCCGTGGCTCGAGGCGACTTCGCGGTTGACCGTGATGTCGAGCAGCGGACCGGCATTCTCCTGGTCGGTGGCGACATCGACCACGCCGGGAATGGCCTTGATCTTGTCGAGGAACAGCGCCGACCAGCGGCCGAGCTCGCCCGGATCGGCGTCGGTCAATGTGTATTGATACTGGGTCTTCGCCACCCGTCCGCCAATCGTGATATCCTGCGCGGCCTGCATGTAGAGGGTGATGCCCTGGATCCTGGCGAGCCGGGCTTGCAACCGCCGGATGACCTCGTCGGCCGTGACGTTGCGCTGATTGTAAGGTTTCAGCGCGATGTACATGCGGCCGCTGTTGATCGTGGTATTGCCGCCGCCCGCGCCGATCGCCGCCCCGATCGAATCCACAGCGGGGTCCTCCATGACTGCGTCGATCAACGCCTGTTGGCGCTGAACCATCGCGGGATAGGAGATGTCCTGGGCGGCCTCCGACAGGCCGATGATCAAGCCGGTGTCCTGTTGGGGAAAGAAGCCCTTGGGGATCACGACATAGAGGGCTCCGGTCAGGACGATGGTGGCGAACATCATCATCAGGGTGGCGAAGCGATGCCGCAGAACGATCTTGAGGCCGGCCTCGTAGAGGTGGAGCAAACTATCGAAAGCACGCTCGGAAAGGCGGTAGAGCATTCCATGCTGCCGGCTGGGAGGCCTGAGCAGACGCGAGCACATCATCGGTGTGAGGGTGAGCGAAATCAGGAGCGACAGGACGAGCGACACGCTGACGGCCACCGCGAATTCGCGGAACAGCAGCCCGACATAGCCGCCCATCAGGAACAGCGGGATGAAAACGGCGATCAGCGATAGCGTGATCGTGATGATCGTAAAGCCAATCTCGCGCGAGCCCTTGAGCGCCGCTTCAAGGGGCGAGGCACCCTCTTCGAGATGGCGCACGATGTTCTCGATCACCACCACGGCATCGTCGACCACGAAGCCGACAGCGATCGACAGCGCCATGAGAGAAAGGTTGTCGAGACTGTAGCCAAGCTCATAGAGCACCGCGAAGGTGCCGATCAGCGACAACGGCACGGTGACGGCCGGGATGATCGTCGCCCAGATATTGCGAAGGAAGGCGAAGATCACCAACACCACCAGAGCGACGGTCAGCAGCAGCGTGACCTGCACGTCGCTGACCGAGGCGCGGATGGTCGTGGTGCGATCGGAAATGATGCTTACCTTGATCGCCGAGGGGATCGACGCCTGCAGCACCGGCAGCATCGCCTTGACCCCATCCACCGTGTCGATGACGTTGGCGCCGGGCTGGCGCTGGATCACCAGGATGATCGCACGCTTGTTGTTGTACCAGCCGGCGATCAGGTCGTTCTCGGGAGCGTCGATCGCCTTGCCGACGTCGCGTATCCGCACCGGCGAGCCGTTCCGATAGGCGATGATCAGATCGTTATAGGCTTCGGGGACCAGAATCTGGTCATTAGTGTTGAGGGTGTAGGTCTGGCGCGGGCTGTTGAGCGTTCCTTTCGGCAGATCGACGTTGGCCTGGGCGATGACGTTGCGGACATCCTCGAGGCCTATGCCGCGGGCCGCCAGCGCCTGGGGATCGACCTGGACGCGGATCGCCGGCTTCTGCTGGCCGCCGATGCCGACCAGGCCGACGCCGGAGATCTGCGAGAGTTTCTGCAGCAGGATGTTTTCGGCATAGGCGTCGACCGTGGTGAGCGGCAGCGTCTCCGAGGTCAGGCCGAGCACAAGGATCGGCGTGTCCGCGGGGTTCACCTTCCGGATCGTCGGCGGGTACGGCATGTTCAGCGGCAGTTGCGCGCTCGCCGCATTGATCGCCGAGAGCGTGTCGGTGGCCGCACCGTCGATCTGGCGGCTCAGGTCGAACTGCAAGGTGATGTTGGTGTAGCCAAGCGCACTCGCCGACGTCATCTGGACGAGGCCGGGAATCTGGCCGAACTGCAATTCGAGCGGCGTCGCAACCGATGACGCCATGGTCCGCGGATCAGCGCCCGGCAGCTGCGCGGTGACCTGAAGGGTCGGATAGTTGATGTTCGGCAGTGCCGCCACCGGCAGCAGGGGGTAGGCAGCAAGGCCGCCCAGCAGCAGGCCCACCATCAACAGCGCAGTGGCGATCGGGCGTGCGATAAAGGGTGCCGAAAGGTTCATGGGATCGGCGTCTGCTCCGCGCTCTGGGCTGCAGCCTCTACCGCTGCCTTGCCATGCAGGGTGGTTACCCGGGTACCTTCCTGAAGCTTGTATTGCCCGTCTGTGACGACCTGTTCGTTGGCGGCCACGCCGGAATCGACCAGCGCCTGCCCCCCGCTGACCTGCGAGACCGTAATCGGCCGCGTCTGCACCGTGTTGTCGGGTTTGATGACATAGGTGAAGGCGCCTTGCTGGCCCTGCTGGACCGCCGAGGCCGGGACGGTGAGCCCGTCATGTCGCGTGTCGAGAAGCAGCCAGACGTTGATAAGCTCGCCCGGCCAGAGTCGGTGTGTCTTGTTGGAGAACTCAGCCTTGAGTCGGACAGTACCGGTCGTCTGCAGGATCTGGTTGTCCAGGAGCGTGAGCTTTCCTTCATCGAGCTTGATCGTGTCGTCCTGACTGTAGGCCAGAACCGAGAGCGGCCCCTTGGCCATCTGCTGCTGAATCTTCGGCAAATCCGTTTCGGGCAGCGTGAAGATCAGCGAGATCGGCTCGATCTGAGCGACGAAGACGAGACCGTTCGGGTCCGTGGGGTGGATGATATTGCCGATATCGACCTGTCGTATGCCGGTGACCCCGCCAATCGGTGAGGTCAGCTGGGTATAACCAAGCTGCACTTTCGCCGCTTCGATGAGTGCCTCGTCCGCTTTTATCGCGCTCTGCAGCTGTGCCACCTGCGCCGTCTGGGTATCGATGAGTTGCGGCGTGGCCCAGCCTTTGTCAGCGAGTTGGGCATACCGAGCGAGGTTGGCCTCGGCGTTCTTGAGCTGGGCCTGATCGCGTTCACGGGTAGCTGTCACTTGATCGAGTTGAGCCTGGTAGGGTCGCGGATCGATCTCTGCGAGCAGGTCGCCGGCGCGCACCGGCTGCCCTTCGGTGAAGGCGATCCTCGTCAGCTGGCCCTGGATCTGGCTCCGGACGAGCACCGTGTTGTAGGCAATCACTGTGCCCAGTCCGCGCAGATAAATCGGCACGTCGTGACTGCTCACCATGCCGGCGACAACCGGCACCGCCGGCGTTGCGGCAGGCGGCGACGCGGATCCTCCGAAGGGGACCTTGTGCGCAACGGCGAGCCCGCCGCCGGCCACGAGGATGGCCACCAGCAAGGCAGTGGGAATGACAATCTTTCGTCGCATGGAGGCCCCGGGGTTGTGTGATGTGACGTTCAGCAGGAACCGGGAAACGTCGACGTTCCGCCGGTCGAAGACATTCCAGGTATCGAAGAAGCTCCGATGGTCCCGGCTGTTCCGGTCGTCGGGCACGGCGATGTCGAAACGGACGCCGACGGGCTGAGAATGGGCGTAGGCGCCGGCGGGCTCAGCGTCAGAAGGGGTGCCGACGGATTGACGATCGTAACGAGGGGCGGAGGGCTGAGGCCTGCGGCACCCAATTCGGTCGAACCCAACGGAATCCCGGTCCGCCCGCCGGATGACAGCGAACCCATTGCGGTCGGCGACGAGGCCGATGCCGCGGGTCCCGCCAGGGAACTGCCACTGGCGGCGCAACCGCCCGACGCGGCTCCGGTGCCGCCGCCATCAAAGACCGAGGTCGAGCCCGACATGCCCGTAGTCGAGCTTGCGCTGGCGCCTGCCGTCCCGCATGCGCTGCCGCCGGTCGGCGATACGCCGGACGTCGTCGGGCTCACGCCGGGTGATACAAGCTCCATCGCTCCCAGTGGAATGCCGCTGGGAGCAACAGCCGAACCGGGCCCGATGCCAAGGGGAGTCGTCAGGCCGAGCGGCGACCCGCCAACTTGTGCAATGCCAGAGCCGCTGCCCAAGAGAGTTACCGCCAGAATGGCCGCCACAACGCGCATCATCATTGATCGCTCCCCGTTTGACATTCCGAGACGTCACTCGCCGCCCATCAGTGCGCCCGACGACGCTTTGGTGATTCTAGGCGAGGCCTCGACGATACGCGGTCGGAGTGAGGCCGGCCGCTTTGTGAAACGCGGCGGTGAACGCGCTCGTATCGCTGAAGCCAACGCTCAATCCGACATCCGTCACAGTCGAAGCGGGCCTCGCCAACAATGTCTTGGCGTGTTCGATACGACGGCTGGTGTGATAGCGGTGCGGCGGCATGCCGAACGATTGCTTGAAGGTTCGGCAAAAATAGTACGGGCTGAGACCGATCAGCTGGGCGAGCGTGTCCAGCGATATCTGCTCGGCAAGATGTTCCTCGATATAGGCACCAACCATGCGCCGCTGCCAGGCTGCAAGGCCACCCTGCTCGGGATTTTCGAGACGAGGCACGCCGGCATTGAGACGAACAAGCTCGTGCGCCAGGACACTGCCGAGAGCTTCGAAATAGGGGCTGCCATCGGCTCCGGCACTCTCGATCACGCTCTTCAGCTTGAGCGTCGTGTCCGATAGCGTGGCGTCCTCGAAGAATAGCCGCGGCGCCAATGGTGCGAGCACGCCGTCCATCTTAGGATGCGTCGGCATCTTGGCAGGATCGAAGTAGAAATATACTACGCGTGTGAGAACGCGCGGCTCCTGCCACTCGCGATACCCGTGGCCCGCCGGCACGAAGGTAAGCTTTCGCCTCACGTCTCGCAGCGTCGATCGGGGCAGTCCCTCGATGTGGGTTTCACCATCGCTTCGCGATCCCTGGTCGTATATTGCGAGAAGGTGAACTGGGGCACGAAAGCGAAACTCCATCCTTTCGCGCCTCGTGGCCTGAACGACCTCCGCCGTCAAGCCGTCCATCATCACGGTGCGACGCCTCACTATTTCAGGTGGAAAAATTTCAACAGTATGGTTGCCTGCATCCTCCTCGGAGCGATTGCGCAGCCGCTGAAGCTGCTGATCGGCAAGCTCGTCATGCCTCTCGTAGGCGCGGGCGCGCCCATTCAGCGACGCCAACACCGTAGCGGCGCTCGGTTGGCGGGTATTCCCACCGAAAGAATCATAAGATGCGGCATTGGTAGAGGCGGAGTTCAGCAACATGGATCCGACCTTTGAAGTTGAGGCGGTTGGTTCGCATCGCCCCAACCCGCTCCCGGCTGCGGCGAGCTCAATGCCAACATAGGTCGACCAAGGCGAACCGCGCTATCGTACGGAGGTTGGTTCGAACGTCGAATTGGTATGAGGACCCCATACCTTGGTTTAGCGGCGAGCTCCGGATCAAGGCAGGCCGCGTCTCATGCTTCGCCATAGCCGCCCTGCGCTTTGGCATGGCGAGCGTTCAAGCGAGCCAGGTCGTGTACTCGCACATCGGCTTAGCGAGTCCGATCGCTGAACGTCAGCTCCTCCCACGACGGCGCGTAAAGGCGGAATCCGGCCGAGCGCCAAGGGACGGGGAAGCCTTCGGCCACGACGACCTTGTCGCACCATGCATTACGGACGAAGGCGCCGGATGTCTCGCGTACGCGTGACTACTGACGCGACGGCAGCTCGACCCGGTTGTCGCGCAGCTTCTGTTCGAGGACCGGAATCGCCGGACCGGGATTGCCACCATGGCATTGAGAGATCGCCAGACCGGCGTCGACGTCGGTCTCGAGACGGCCGCGCCTCGAGGCTCCGTCGTCTCCGACATAGGTGGTGTATTTATTGACGAGCGCTTGGCAGTAAGCGTCGTCGGTTTTCATTGACTGTGCGTTGCTGCCCGTCGCAGCACACATGACGGCAATCAACGGCACAATCGCCGAAAAGAAGAGTGTAGTGGACTTGGTCATCTGGGATCTCTCTCGATTTGCCAGGAACGCACAATTGCAGCCCTGCGCAGTTCCGGACAATTAGGAATCGATCCGCTCTGATGCTTGTCGTTGATTGCTGAATTTAGGTCGTTGCTATCGGGCCCTTCGATGGACAGGAACTAGGCAACGTCATGTCGAAGTCGTCGGCTCTTGCAGCCCACTCATCGTTCGAAGTCAGACGTTGGCTCTACTTAGAAGATAAGCGCAAGACCCGGGCAATGACGGCAATGCAAGCCAAGTCATTTCCGCCATGACAAGTACATTCGAGCGCAAGAGGGGTGCCTCTCCCCCCGCTCCACACAGCGCCCCTCTCCGGCGCGCACGCACTCCCCCGCAGTGCGTGCGCGCCCTCCTTTCGAACGGTGGGCATGCGAGATCCGAGCGCACCGGACTGTGCATAGGCAATTGATCAGGAGGTACGTCTTGCTCGACGACGAGTCCGTCCCATTCTTGCCCAGCCCTGGAGCGGCCGACGCTGCGGCTCCCAAGTCGCGAGGTGACCGTCCCTTAAATGGCCGCCGGCTGACGCAGGGGAAAATCGGTTTTGTCGGCCTCGGCCGCATGGGCGCGGCGATGGCCGCAAATCTTGCCGCGGTCGGACGCCGAGTCGTCGCCTATGTCCGTCGCCCCGAGCAGATGGACAAGCTAGTTGCCCTCGGTCTGAAACCCACAACGATTATTGTCGACCTGTTCGACTGCGAGGTTGTCATCACCATGCTGCCGGACGACGACGCCGCTCGCGACGTCGTGTTCGGGCGGGCCGACCTCGGGATCGAGGGTCTCGCCACGGGACTGATGCCCCATGCAATTCATCTTTCGATGAGCACGATCAGTACGGCTACTGCGTCCAAGCTCGCAGCCGAGCATGCGCGTCGTGGGCAAGGCTATGTGGCCGCGCCCGTCTTCGGAAATCCGGATGCCGCGAAGACACGCCAGCTTTTCGTCATCGCCGCCGGTATTCCGGCCGATGTCAAGCGCTGCCGGCCGCTCCTCGGCAATCTGGGGCAACGGACCTTCACGGTCGGGACCGATCCGGCGCATGCCAATCTCATCAAGCTGCTCGGAAACATGATGACCGCGACGGCGCTGGAGATGCTCGGTGAAATCGTCGCCCTGCTCCGCAAGCGCGGGCTCGATCCCAGAGTCTTCATCGAAATTCTCACCAACACGATGTTCGGCGGGCGTGTCCACAGACTCTATGGCGACAGGATCGTCGCACAGGAATACCAACCGGGATTCGCTCTGCCCCTGGCCCTCAAGGACGTTCGCCTGGCGCTTGCTGAGGCGGAACTGCAAGCAGTTCCGTTGCCATCGGTGAGCGTGGTGCGAGACCGACTCATGGCCGGCATTGCCCACGGCCATGCCGATCTCGACTGGACCGCGCTCGCCCTGATCGCCGCGGAAGAGGCGGGCGTCGAAACTGTCCCGCCCGTCGGCGTCACCTGAACGTTGGAGCCGACAACATGTTTGTGAATAGGAGAGCAATGATGGCTGCGTGTGCTGCCGTCCTTGCTGTCGTCTCGAGCTCAACACTTGCGTTTGCTGCCGACGATTCGGTCGCAGGGCAAAAAGTCTTCGCCGTTCGCTGCGCCTCCTGTCACGGAACCACGGTCGGTGAGAAGAAAATAGGGCCGACGGTTGCCGGCGTGTTCGGACACGAAAGCGGCGGCGTGGCGGACTTCAGGTATTCGCCGGCGTTGAAAAGCGCGCATCTGACCTGGGACAACGCCACGCTCGACAAATGGCTGCAGAACCCCTCGGGCTTGGTTCGCGGCACCACGATGTTCGTTAACGTTCCAGGCAGCGCCGATCGGCAGAACCTGATCGCGTATCTCCGGACCTTGTCGGCAGGCGCCAACGCAGCAGCCGCACCGACGCGATGAGCATCGTTTCTATGACACCCGAGCTGATGGAGATTTCATGATGGTAACGCTTCGACTCAACGGTACGCGGCGCAGCGTCGACGCCGATCCGCAGACGCCGCTACTTTGGGCCATTCGCGATATCGTCGGGTTGACCGGCACAAAATTCGGCTGCGGCATAGGAGCGTGTGGCGCCTGCACGGTCCACATGGACGGCCAGGCCGTCCGATCATGCACCACAACGCTCGCGGATGCCGAGGGACACGACGTCGTCACCATCGAGGGCCTCAGCCCCGACGGCGCTCACCCCGTCCAGCGCGCCTGGGAAGCGCACAATGTTCCCCAGTGCGGCTATTGCCAGCCCGGCCAGATCATGCAGGCCGCCGCCCTGCTCAAGCAGACTCCGCATCCGACCGATCAGGACATCGTGGCGGCCATGGCCGGCAACATCTGCCGCTGCGGCACCTATTTGCGCATCCAGGCGGCCATCAAGTCAGCGGCGGAGGCCGAGAAATGACCACCATCGTCAACATGAGCCGGCGCGGCGTCGTCAAGGGCATCGCGGGCATGACCGGACTGGTGCTGGGCTTCCATGTCGGGTCGCGCATTTTGCCGTTCGCTGCGGCAGCGACGCCGACGACCTTCGTGCCCAACGTCTATCTCGCCATCGACGAGACCGGGCTGGTGACGATCGTGGCGCATCGTTCGGAAATGGGCACCGGGATTCGCACCGGCTTGCCCATGGTCCTTGCCGATGAGCTCGAAGCCGACTGGACGCGCGTCAAGGTCATCCAGGCCCAAGGCGACGCGAAATACGGCGACCAGAACACCGATGGTTCGCGCAGCGTGCGCCAATTCTATCAGCCGATGCGGGTGGCCGGCGCCTCTGCGCGGCAGATGCTCGAAGCCGCCGCGGCGCATATGTGGGGCGTCACGGTCAACGATTGTCGGGCGCGCAATCACATGGTCGTCCACGTCCCGACGGGACGGCAGGTTGCGTTCGGCGATGTTGCCAAGGTGGCCGCGACGCTGGAGGTGCCGCCGGACGATCGCCTGGAGCTTCGCTTCAAGCCGGCGAGCGAACGCCGATATGTCGGCAAGCCGATCCCGATCGTCGACCTCAACGACATCGTGCGCGGCAAGGCGATCTATGGGATCGACGTCGTGCTTCCGGGCCTAAAATACGCGTCGATCGAGCGGTGCCCGGTCTATGGCGGCACGATCTCGACCTTCGACGCAACGGAATCACTGAAAGTGCCCGGTGTCGAGAAGGTGGTGGCGATCCCCGCCGCCGCGATTCCGTCAGGCTTCAATCCGCTCGGGGGCATCGCGGTCATCGCCAGCAACACCTGGGCGGCGCAGCAGGGTCGGGAGAGACTCAAGATCACCTGGGATTTCGGCGCCAACGCCAGTCACGACTCGGACGCCTACCGAGCCCAACTCGAGGCGACAGCGAAGCAATCCGGCCGGGTCGTGCGCAACCAGGGCAGCGTCGATAGCGCGCTGGCTTCTGCGGCGCGACGCGTCTCGGCCGACTATTTCGTGCCCTACTACGCGCACGCGCCGATGGAAGTGCCGACGGCGACCGCCAACGTCGCTGCAAACAAGTGCGAGATCTGGGCGCCCACGCAGTTCCCGCAGGGCGCGCGAGCGACCGTGGCGGCAGTCCTCGGACTGCCCCTCGATGACGTGACCGTCAACGTGACCTTGCTGGGAGGTGGGTTCGGTCGAAAGTCGAAGCCCGACTATGTCGCCGAGGCGGCAGTGCTGTCGCGCCTGGTCGGCGCACCCGTCAAGGTGACGTGGACCCGCGAGGACGAGATCCGCCACGACTATTATCATGCGATCTGCGCGCAGCACCTCGAGGCCGGGCTCGCGGCCGACGGCCGGGCGACCTCGTGGCTTCATCGCACGGTGTTTCCCGCGATCGAATCGACCTTCCAGCCCAACATCACCTACGGCAGCTCCGGCGAGCTGCAGCAGGGCGTCACCGACATGCCCTATGCGATCGAAAACGTGCGGTGCGAGAACGGGCCGGCCGCCGGCCAAGTCCGCATCGGATGGTATCGATCGGTTTACAACATCCCGCATGCCTTCGCGGTGTGCTCGTTTGCCGATGAGCTTGCTCATGCCGCCGGCAAGGACCCGGTAGAATACCTGCGCGAGCTGCTGGGCCAGCCGCGGAAGCTCGACTTTGCCGCGATGCATGTCGACTATCCGAACTACGGCGCGTCGCTCGACGCGTATCCGGTCGACACCGGGCGGCTGCGCGGCGTTCTCGACCTCGTTGCGCGCAACAGCGAATGGGGTCGACCGCTGCCACCCCGGCAGGGGCGGGGTGTCGCCGTTCATCGCAGCTTCCTCACCTACGTGGCCGCGATCGTGCATGTCGCGGTCGGCGATGACGGCCAAGTCGCGATACCCCGGATCGACGTAGCCCTCGATTGCGGCCTCGTCGTCAACCCCGATCGTGTCCGCGCGCAGTTCGAGGGTGCGGCGATCATGGGCATCAGCAACGCGCTCTACAGCAACATCAGCATCAAGCAGGGCCGCATCGAGCAGAGCAATTTCAGCGACTACCAGGTGGCCCGCACCGACATCACGCCGCAAACCCACATCCACATCGTCGAGAGTAGCGCGCCGCCGGGCGGCGTCGGCGAACCGGGTGTGCCGCCGATCGCACCGGCGATCTGCAACGCGATCTTCGCGGCGACCGGTAGGCGCATTCGCGCATTACCGGTCGATCCAGCCGCATTGAAGGCGACCTAGACCCAATTCGAAACCAGGAGTGAAGATCATGGCCAATCAAGCCAAAGCTCTCGACTTGAACACGGAGATGGCCGAAATCCGCGGCACGCCGCTCAAAGTGTCTCGCGTGGCGATCGGCACTTGGGCGATCGGCGGATGGATGTGGGGTGGAACCGACGAAGCCGAATCGATTTCCACCATCCGGGCCGCGCTAGAGCAGGGAATCAACCTCATCGATACCGCCCCGGTCTATGGTTTCGGTCGTTCCGAGGAAATCGTCGGAAGGGCCATCGCCGGAGATCGTCTACGCTCCAGAGTGCTGATCGCGACCAAAGTAGGACTTGAGTGGAAAAATGGGAAAGTCGCCCGCAATGCCAGCCGTGCGCGCATTCTGCTTGAAGTCGAAGACTCGTTGCGCCGGCTGCGGACCGATCACATCGACATCTACCAGGTCCACTGGCCAGATCCCCGGGTAACGATCGAAGAAACCGCAGAGGCGATGCACGACCTATTCAGGCAGGGAAAGATCCGAGCCATCGGCGTGAGCAATTTCTCGCTTGATCAGGTCAAGCGCTTCCGCAGTGTCGCGCCGCTTCATGTGCTGCAGTCGCCCTATAACCTATTCGAACGCAGCATCGAGGCCGACCTCCTGCCCTATTGTCGCGACCACAAGATCGCGACCTTCGGCTACGGTGCGCTGTGCCGAGGCCTGCTGTCGGGGCGCATGCAGCCGCTGACTACCTTCAACGGCGACGATCTGCGCCGCACCGACCCGAAATTCCACGAGCCGCGGTTTTCGCAGTATCTCGCTGCGGTGCGTTCGCTCGATCGGCTCGCCTCGAAGCGCTTCGGCAAGCACGTCATTCACTTGGCGGTCCGCTGGATGCTCGATCAGGGCGTCACCTCGGCCCTATGGGGTGCCCGGCATCCCTCTCAGCTGCAGCCGGTCGCCGAGGTCAAGGGCTGGCGGCTGGACGCTGCAGCCAGAGTAGAGATCGACCGGATACTGCGCGCGATGATTGCCGATCCGGTCGGCCCGGAATTCATGGCGCCACCGGCGCGAAGGCTGGCCGCATGACAGGATTTCCGGGGGAGAGTCATATGCCTAGGAAGGTAGCGCTGCTCGCACTTTTTGCGGCATCGATCACGCTTGCTACATTCAGCCTTGGGAGAGCCCAGACGTCGCCCGCCCCGCAAGGAGCTCCACCGCAAGTCTATCGGGCGAGTCTCAGCGACCTGATGACGGCGATCATCCAGCCACGCCATATCAAGCTGGGGCTCGCTGGCCAGGAGAAGAATTGGCCGCTCGCGGCCTACGAACTCGGCAATCTAAAAGGGGCGTTCGACAGGACGGCACAAGCTTGGCCGATCTACAGGACGACGAATATGGCCGACCTGATCGAGGCAACCACCAAGGCCCCAATGTATGCCGTGGCCGCCGCAGTCAAAGCTGCAGATCCCGACAAATTCAACGAAACCTATGAACAACTTACTGAGACCTGCAACACGTGCCATCAGAGTATAGACCACAGCCTTGTTGTCATGCGGGTCCCGAAAGCATCGCCCTATCCGGATCAGGATTTCCGGCCAGTGAAGCCCTGATCTGCCCCAGTTCTTGGAGATCGCGTCGAGCTAGAGCAAGTGATCATCAAGGTGGTGGTCAATGGCATGCAGGAAATGGAAATCATGGTTGACCGCCTGAGGAACCTCGTGCTCCGGTCTCGGGATCAGTTCTGACGGCATGAAGCGGCTGTTCAATCCCCTCTTCACCACCAACCCCAATGGCATGGGCATGGGACTATCGATCTGCCGGTCGACTATCGAAGCGCATGAAGGGCGCATATGGGCTTCGAACAATGCCGGCCCTGGCACCACTTTCCAGTTCGCGTTGCCATTGCACTCAAGGGGGCGCTATGAGCCGTGATCCGCCGCCGCTCAAAGCCACGAACACTCCGCCTATCGTCTTCGTCGTCGATGACGATGCCTCTGTTCGCGACGCACTGAGCAGCCTCTTTCGCTCGGTCGGCCTGCAGGTCGAACTGTTCGGATCCGCTCCCGAGTTTCTAAAGTACGATCTTCCCGACGTCGCCTCTTGCCTGGTCCTCGATATTAGGCTCCCGGGCGTGAGTGGCCTCGATTTTCAGTCTCAGCTCGCAAAGGCAAATATCCAAATTCCGATTATCTTCATGACCGGTCATGGCGACATCCCGATGTCGGTGCGCGCCATGAAAGCCGGCGCCAGCGATTTTCTTTCCAAGCCGTTTCGGGATCAGGACATGCTGGACGCCGTTGCCGCGGCGATCCAGCGGTCCCGCCAGACGCGCGATAGCGAACGCGCAGCCTCAAGCCTTCGGGCGTCCCATGAATTGCTCACCCCGCGCGAGCGGGAGGTGATGGCACTGGTCACAGCGGGTTTGATGAACAAGCAGGTGGCTGCCGAGCTTGGCCTCAGCGAGATCACGGTCAAGATCCATCGCGGCCACGTAATGAAGAAGATGAATGCAAAATCCCTGGCAGACCTCGTTAGAATGGCCGAGAGCCTCGGAATTCCTCCGGCGAAGCTACGGCGGCAATAAACGTATGTATGATTTCGCGTGCCTCGCTGGAACCTTACCCTATCACCAAATTGCTGACGCGACATCCCGTCGTTAAGCGCGACCGCCTCCTCAAGGATCTGCCCCCTGTCTAAATCTTCTCTCATCTCGATCGTCGACGACGACGAGTCCGTCCGCACTGCAATGAGCAGTCTTGTGAGATCGCTCGGCTTTGCTGCGTACGCGTTCGCCTCAGCAGAAGAATTTCTGGCTTCTCCAAGGCTGAATGAAACCTCATGCCTTGTCGTGGATGTCCAGATGCCAGGGATGAGCGGGCTTGAACTGCAGAGCGAGTTGGCAGCTCGCGATCGGCGGATGCCCGTAATCTTCATCACTGCCTTCCCCGAAGACCGATTCCGCAGACGCGCAGAAGCGGCTGGTGCAGCTGGCTTCTTCAGCAAGCCAGTGGACAGCCAGGCTTTAATTCGGTGCCTCGATGCCGTCCTGAAGAGTGCCTAGAGCGCCAGAACCCCGGATGCGGGTTCACATATGTACGGCGCAGGCAAGGCTCTTACGAGAGTGCAAGCGAATACTAAGGACGGCAATTCCAGCCAAGCTGGAAAGGCAAGAGCTGCCTAAGTCAGATCGGGCCATAGCATGCGGGCTGGCTGCCAAGTAATCCGCGTACACCGAAGATTGAATGGAGTTTCGCCAATGAGCCAAGCACTTGCGATTGGCAGTACAATTCAGACGCCATCAATGGTCCAGGGTGTGAGCATCCCTGACAGCAAACTGGCGCGTGAAATCACTGAATTGGTTCGCGAAACCGAGTCGGCATTGCTCTTCCATCATTCGAGCCGTGTCTATTACTTCGGAGCTATTGCCGGCAAACGGCGCGGCCTGAGATTCGATCCGGAGCTTCTTTACGCCGGCGCGATGTTCCACGACATGGGGCTCACGCACCAGTACAGCAGTGCCGTCGAGCGCTTCGAGGTCGACGGAGCCAATGCTGCGCGCGACTTTCTTCGCGGCCACGGGATTTCTCAGGCAGACATAGACACCGTTTGGACATCGATCGCGCTCCACACCACGCCCGGCATCCCTCAGCACATGCACCCTGTCGTGGCGCTCGTAACGGCCGCTGTTGAAATGGACGTGCTCGGATTGAACTATGCAACGTACACCGACGCGGAGCGAGCGACCGTGGTGCACATCCATCCGCGCACCGAACATTTCAAGGAAGACATCATCCAGGTGTTCTACGACGGCATCAAGCACAAGCCAGAGACAACCTTTGGGAACGTCAAGGCGGACGTGATCGCCGACAAGGAGCCACACTTCCATCGCGGCAACTTTTGCAGCGTGATCCGCGCCTCTGCTTGGTGCGGCTGATCTCATTTCCCAACTAGCAAGGGCCATCTCATGACCGACAAACCTCCTTACCTGACCCACGCGACGGGAGCCCCCGTTAGCGACAACCTGAATATCCAAACCGCCGGCCGGCGCGGCCCTGCCCTGCTCCAAGACATCTGGCTGATCGAGAAGCTGGCCCACTTCGATCGCGAGGTCATCCCCGAACGCCGCATGCACGCCAAGGGATCGGGAGCCCACGGTACCTTCACCGTGACGCACGACATTACCCGCTACACCAAGGCCAGGCTCTTCTCGGAGGTCGGCAAGAAGACGCCGATGTTCGCCCGCTTCTCGACCGTCGCCGGCGAGCGTGGCGCCGCCGACGCGGAGCGGGATATCCGCGGCTTCGCCTTGAAGTTCTACACCGTGGAGGGCAACTGGGACATGGTTGGCAACAACACTCCCGTCTTCTTCTTCCGCGACCCTCTGCGCTTTCCGGATCTGAACCACGCCATCAAGCGCGACCCGCGCACCGGCATCCGCAGCGTCGATAACAACTGGGACTTCTGGACACTGCTGCCGGAGGCGCTGCACCAGGTCACCATCGTCATGAGCGAACGTGGGATCCCGCGCAGTTATCGCCACATGCACGGCTTCGGGAGCCACACCTACAGCTTCATCAACGCTGCCAACCAGCGGACGTGGGTGAAATTCCATTTCCGCACCCAGCAGGGCATCGAGAACCTGACCGACGCGGAGGCAGAATCCCTGGTCGGCAAGGATCGTGAGACGCACCAGCGCGATCTCTTCCGAAGTATCGAGCGGGGAGATTATCCCAGCTGGACGCTCTTCATCCAGGTGATGACCGACGCAGAGGCAAAGGCCTTCCCATTCAACCCGTTCGATCTGACGAAGGTCTGGCCAAAGGGCGACTTCCCCCTCATCGAAGTCGGATACTTCGAGCTGAACCGCAACCCGGAGAACGTTTTCGCGGAGGTTGAGCAGGTCGCGTTCTCGCCGGCTAACATCGTTCCAGGCATCAGTTTCTCGCCGGACAAGATGCTGCAGGCGCGTCTGTTCTCGTACGGAGACGCCCAGCGCTACCGCCTCGGCGTCAACTTCAACCACATCCCGGTCAACGCACCGAAGTGCCCGTTCCACAGCTACCACCGTGACGGCGCAATGCGCACCGATGGGAATCTCGGCCGGACACCGACCTACTTCCCGAACAGCAAGGGCGAGTGGACGGACCAGCCCAAATTGAACGAGCCGCCGCTCGAGATCGACGGAGTCGCCGCGCACTGGGATCATCGCCTCGCCGACGACCACTATCAGCAGCCAGGCGACTTGTTCCGGAAGATGAACGCGACCCAGCGCCAGGCGTTGTTCGACAATACGGCCCGCGCCATCGGCGAGGCGGCGGCGCACATACAGGAGCGTCACGTCGCCAACTGCGCAAAGGCCGACCCCCAATATGGCGCGGGCGTCTCCGCTGCGCTCGTCCGCCTCGCTGCCGGTAAGCCGGCAACCGCGGAGCCGAAGGCAGCATGATGCTCGAAGAGGGAGACCAACGACGTGGGCAGCCGCCCCAAGCGGCGCAAACCAATTGACGAAATCTGTAACCGACGCCGGACAAGGAGATCAACCGATGAACAGTACGATTGCGCCGGAGCGACACCTCGTCTCGCTCAATACTCCATCAGATCTGGACCCGAACGCCACTAAGGACCTGTCCGCGGCGCTCACAACCCTGCTCGCGGACATGTTCGCGCTCTACGCAAAGACCAAGAACTTCCATTGGCACATGTCCGGCCCGCATTTCCGCGACTATCACCTCCTGCTCGATGAGCAGAGCGCTCAGATCTTTGCCACGACCGATACCATCGCCGAACGCGTCAGGAAGATCGGCCGCACGACTCTCCGCTCGATCGGCCATATCGGCCGTCTGCAGCGCCTGCTCGACAATGATGCAGAATTCGTGTCGCCGACCTCAATGCTCGCCGAACTTCGAGACGACAACGTGCAACTCACCGCTTATATGCGCGAGACCCACGTCCTTTGCGATGAGCACAACGATGTTGCCACCGCCAGCCTGCTTGAGGTGTGGATCGACGAAGCGGAGCGTCGGACCTGGTTCCTCTTCGAGGCGACCCGAAGAGAATAATCGCGAGCAGTGCATGGCGACCAAGTCGTTCCGCTTGTCAGATCATATGTATTCAAAGGCGAAGCCCAACCTGAGGCGCCAATGCGACAACCCGTCCTCGACCGCCATCAAGAATAACGGAAATGGTCGCTATTTCGTCCTAATCCGCCGCCATATCCCGCTCATGAAAACCGCGACTTTCCTTGTTTTAGTGTCAGCCGCATTGATGGTTTCGATCATTGCCGGATCGCCCGAACATCAACGTGTACCGTCAGTCAGCAGCATCGAGCCCGTACCGCGGTTGCTCGCTTCATTTCAAATTGAGTCGCTAGCTAATCGCTGAGCGGACGTAGGGCTATGCGCCGATATCTCGCTGTGATCACAGTATTCCTCTGCGCAGTCGCCATAACCGGCTTCGTCGCCGCCACACTCGACGAGCGAGCCCTTCAACAGGAACACCAACGCGAGCAAGCCTAAGGGCCGCCGTAAAGACGTAGCCTTCGAGCCGTCCAGCTCATTCTTGGCCACACAAAGGCAGAAAGTACCGTTCGATATCTCGGCATCGAGATCGACAAAACATGGTTTTCCAACTCAAACGCGTCTCCATCTCTGTGCGTCGAAAGCTGGAGTCGATCGCGCTGGCGATTGTTATCTTCGCCATTCTCGCTGGACTAACGACACACTTGCTGGGCCGACCAGTGAAGTACGGCGTCAGCA
>PLYQ01000138.1 GCA_003153415.1 Rhodospirillales bacterium
ATCGACGGAGAGGGTAAACTCCTGGTCAAGGGAATATTTCCGACCGAGCCTTCAAAGGTTGGCTTCGATCTGAAATTCGTCCCGTCCGATGGCGAATGGCGCCTGATTGGCATCAACGTGACTATGAAGAAAGCGGACTAGGCTATGTCGGAGCGGACAACATCGGTTGCAACCTGGCGTAAAATTCTCGCCGGCATTTTTGATTTCCTAACCGTCTTTTTTATCGGCGGCTACGTGATTGGAAAATTGACCGGTAATTTGACGGATGACGGTTTCAAGCTCGAGGGGCTTCCAGCATTCCTGTTGTTCTCGCTAGTCGCCATTTACTTCGTCGTCGGCAGAAGATATCTCGGCGGCACAATTTGGCAGAGAGTTCTCAGAGCCTAGCGAGACGTCGACCTCTGACCGACAAATCCGTAGGGGTTCGGGATGATAATCGCGTCCGTCATGTCCGCTTGGGGTCATTCGCGTCGGTTTCGTGATGTCCACCGCATGTTCGGTCTAGCCCCAATAGCAGACTTGGCCGGATTGAGTCTCGACTTCCGAAAAGGGCCAAGACCGGACATTCCAGGGGGTGAGCAACGCCAACCCGTGGCGCCACCCGCAGGACAGTAGAGCAGACAATTTGTTCGGTGAGGTGCCTAGGTTTTGCCGACGTCTTAACTGCACGGCTGAAAGCTAGTGTATCGTGGACAGAGATACTGGCAACTTTGCTCCGATACGCCACCGGCCGCAGCGCCGCAACACGGTTCAACGGTGGCCATCGGCATTCGCGAGGAAGTCGGCAAGGGTGGTGAAATAAGCATCCGACACTTCCAGATGCGGCGTGTGCGACGCGCCGGCAAACACCTCGAACCGCGCCTTAGGGGTCATGGCCGCATAGCGGCGCACCGAGGATGGCGCGGCCTCATCGAACTCGCCGCAGGTGAACAGGACAGAGCAAGCGATCTGCCGCAGCCGCGGCGAGCAGTCCATGTCGCGCAGCGTGCCGATTACGGCGAATTCCGATGGGCCGTTCATCGTGTGATAGACGGCTTCGTTGAGCCGCTCGAAACTACGTTGCAAATCTGCAGGTGTCGGCTCCATCCGGCACAGATGGCGGGCATAGAAAATTTTAATGGCCGCCTCATATTCGGCTGACTTAGTCGTCCCTGCCGCTTCGTGGCCGGCAATCGTGGCGGCGACCTCGGCTGGCAGCGCCGCCACGTACAGCGCATTGTCGGCAACCCAATCACGCGCGTGGATAAACGGGCTGGCGAGCACGCAGGCGACCAACCCGGATGGGCGAGCGCCGGCATACTCCACCGCGATGGCACCGCCCCAGGAATGGCCCAATAACATGACCCGCTCTAAAGCAAGGTGGCGGCGCAGCGCGTCAACCTCGGAGACGAAGCGCGGAACGGTCCAAAGCGACGGATCATTCGGTCTATCCGAGTTGCCGGACTCCAGTTGGTCCCAAAACACCACTGGTCGCTGGTCTCCGAGCCGGCCGTGATTGAGAAGGTAGTCATGCGTGGCACCTGGACCGCCATGCGCGACCAGCAGCGGTGTGCCGGACCCGGTGCCAATAATTCGATACCAGACGCGGCCGCCTGGCGCGTCGCAATAGTCACCCTGATTGGTCAGGGCAGCCGGTGTGGCACGCATCAGTATGGCAACTCCTCCAAGAATTTCCCGGATAGTCCATGTAGCGGGAGAGCGGCAAGTAACGGCGGGTTGCCGTTCAAGCCATCGCCGTCGTTTTGCCCTAGCGTGCGACGTAAATGAGCACAAGAACGAAAAAGCAAAGGCTAGAGCACCATCTTGCCGTCGTGCGTCCGCATTACATCGTCCATTTTGAATAGCCGTCCAACGCAAGAAGACGTGCCGAGTATTGGGTACGTCAAAAGCGTAGTTTCTGACGATTAGGTCGAGCAACCGATTCTGGTCGGATCGATCGGTTGCAGACCCAAAATGGTTGCGACCTTTCAAACTTCAAAAGGGTCCGCTTTTCACCCGTTAAAAGACACGTAGCAGGCATTCCGCCAAGTCCGCTTAGTGCCAGAAGGAGACATTCACTTCCCATGTTGATCAACCTAGGAGCTTGGCTAATCCCGTCGGCGCTTCAGCAAGATCCGATCGTCTGATTCTGTCGGGCAGATGTGCTATGACTTGGTTGCATACGCAGAAATTGGACCCTTCCGTAATACTGCTGAATGGCGTCTTGGGTTATCTACGTTTCCGGAACAGGTTGCGTCTCGGAGAATATGTTGCGCCTCGGAGAGTATTAAGTGGCGAAACGAATCTCACTGCGTTGGCGGCATCTCATCACCATTGGAGTTGCAGTTGCCATGTCTGTCGCCAGCGCGGCGTGGGCCCAGACACCGTCCGGAAGGCCGACAGGCAATCTGCAGGCCCAGTACGAAGAGGCTTTCCAGGAGACCCTACGTCAACCTGCCAATTTGGACGTGCTCTTCAGGTTTGCCGGTCTGGCCGCCGAGACAGGCGACCTAGAGGGCGCGATTTCAGCGCTCGAGCGCATGTTGATCATCAATCCCGACATCCCGCGCGTGCGCCTCGAGCTGGGTGTCCTCTATTTTCGGCTTGGCTCCTACCAGGCGGCACGGACCTATCTGCAGACCGCCCTCAATTCGCCGTCGCTACCACCGGAGATCCGCGGCAGGGCCGAGCAGTTCATGGCGGAAACCCAGAAGCGCCTTAGTCCCTCGTATTTCTCGGGCGAAGCGTTCCTCGGCTGGCGTTACCAGTCGAACGCCAATCTCGGGCCGTCCAACTCCAACATCCTCCTGTTCGGCGCACCGGCGAACCTCAACCAGACGGCCACAGGTACCCCCGACTGGGGCGTGGTGAGCTCGCTGCAGGTGGCACACCGCTACGACCTCAATACGCAGGACAAGGCGGCGCTGGAGACTCAGTTCACCGGCTACGCCAACCGCCAGTTCCAGGTCGCCACCACCAATGTCTCGCTGCTCCAGCTCACGACCGGGCCCCGCTTCCAGGTGTTCGGCGGCATGCTCGAGGACATGACGCTGAAGCCCTTCGTGAATGTCGGCTACGTCCTCCTTTACGATACTCCCTATTACGGCACCTACGGTGGCGGGCTCGAGGTCAACACGCTGCTGACCGGTCGGCTGCGCAATGTCTCGGCCTTCTCGACCGGCGTACAGGACCATCCCAATACCTGGTACCTGCCAACCAACAACCAGTACAACGGTACTGCCTACACCGGCACGACGTACTTCGAGTTCCAGCTCAGCGAGACGGTCAGCCTGTTCGGCAACGGCACGGCCTCGCGCTACCAGGCCAGCCTTACACCTACCCAGAGTTACATGCTGTGGGCGCTGGGCGGTGGCATGGCCTTCCGCTTCGCCGACCCGCTGTTCCGGAGTGCCCAGGCCTGGACCATAGGTCTTGCTTACACTGAACAGTGGTGGACCTACGATGCCCCCGACGTCACGGTCGCCCCCAACACGATGAGACAGCAGCTCGACAGCATCTTGAGCGTGACGCTGGCGGTGCCGTTCGACAACCGCACAACCCTGCGCCTGTCCGGCGGACGGTTCGTACGCAATTCCAACCTACCCAACTATGCTTTCGAGAACACGACCGGAATGATTGGTGTGAGCTGGCGATTCTAGATAAGGTGAAGGACACATGTCGCAGTTGAACATGAGCAGACTGACCTCTCTTCACCACATCCTGCTCGGCGCGGCAGCACTTTCCTTGGCGGTGCCTGCCGACGCCTTAGCCCGTGTCGGCATCACGTCGGCCGCCGAAGGCGATCCGCTTGGCAAGCCGCCGGCCGAGGCCGAACGGGTGTTGCGCGTCGGCATCGACGTGCAGGCCGACGAAGTCATCACCACCGGCGCCAACGACCGTGCCCATCTCGTCTTCCTCGATGGAACGGCGCTCACCGTGGGGCCCGAAGCGCGGATGGTCATCGACAGGTTCGTCTACGATCCCTCGACTACTTCAGGCGAACTCTCCATCACCGTCAGCAAGGGTGTGCTGCGGCTAGTTGGTGGCAAGATCAGCAAGACCAGGCCGGTCGTCATTAACACGCCGACAAGTTACGTCGGCATCCGCGGCGGCATCTCGATCGTCGATGCCCAGCCTGCGCAGACCATTTCCACCTTCATGTTCGGCAAGGACATGACGGTGACCGGGCAGGGCCAGACGCAGATCGTAACCCGCCCGGGCTTCGAGGTGACGACCCGCAGCAATGCCCCGCCGGGTCTGCCAGCCCCGATCAGCGAAGCCGCGCTCAGCAACCTGATGGCGCAGCTCGAAGGCCGGAGCGGCCGCGGCGGTGCGCCGACCAATAGTCCGACGGTAGTGAAGATCACGCAGGGGACCCAGGGCCTGGCCTCGCAGCCGCAGCAGAGCACGCCGGCTAACGCCGGAAACGGACAAACAGTGGTTCCGCAACCCGCAAGCTGGCAGCAATGGGGCGGCGGTGTCGCTTATCAGAATACTTCGGCGATCAACCCCGCATTGACAGGTCAGAATACTTCGGCGATCAACCCCCCATTGACAGGAACCGCGCTCGTGCCCGGCTCGATCCCGACCTATATGCAGTTGCCGATAACGGGAACCGCGACCTACAATGGCAGCTTCAGCGCTACCGATAGCAATAGCCGCCCCTTCGGCGGAACGATGTCCATCGGCTGGAATTTCGCCAGCCAGTCCGGAAGCCTTGCGGCGGTCGCCAATGGCCAGAACGGCAATACTGGCTCCGCCACAGGCCCGCTCAGACTGACTCCCGGCACGGCAAACTTCAGCGGCTCCTTCAGCGTGAGCGGCGGCGGCGGATTCAATGGCAGCAATAGCGGGACAGTGAATGGCAATTTCGTGTCCACGTCTTCCAGCCCGGTGGGCGCCGTAAGGGGCACCTTCAGCGGCAATGGCGGGGGTGGTTCGGGCTCGTTCAACGCTACCAAGTGAATGGGTTCGTCATGACGCTTGCTGGCTCGTCCGCCGACTTTGGAAGGCTTATCGCCAAAGAAACCGACAAGTAGGGCAAGGTGGTTCGCGAAACCAACATCAAGTTTGACTAGATCCGATAGTCATCGCGCTGATAATCCATATCGCCCGTTAAGCGAACCTAGCAGGGCCAATGTCAGCTCTGGGTCAGGCGCGTCGGATTCGTGATCTCCGCCGCATGTCCGGTTTACCCAACAACAGCAGACGTGCCCGGTTCCCGCCGGCACTTCGCATTCGTGCCAACAGCTGACATCCGGCTTGTGGTTAGGGGCCAGTAAGTGCGCCCAGGATCGACTTGGTCAGCAGTTGACCAATGCACTTCTGACCAAAGTCGTTGAGATGCACGCCGTCGAGCTGCACAAATTGGGCGTATGGCATGCCGTCCTCGTACCAGCTCCGCATGATGTCGTAGCGGCGAAACAGGCCGGCCCCGAACTCCTTCGCCACGCTCGCCATCGTTCGTTCGTAGGCCTCTTTGTCCTGTATCGCGACCACCGCCGGTACATACTGCAAGTTCATCAGTACGAAGTCAGCTCCAAGCGACTTGCCAAGCTTCATGCGGTCGCGCAGCCGCTCCTTGAACTGGTCGATCGGCATTCTGTGGATCGCTGCATTTGTGCCGACCTGCCAGATCACCAGCGATGGCGGACTCGACTGCATTTCCACACGTATGCGCGCCGCCATTTCTTCGACGTCCTGGTCACCGATGCCACGGCTCAAGATATCGACATCGACCCCGGGGAGAGCCTTGTCGAGGCCGCGCCAGAGCTGGGTCGGATAGGCGTAGGCGGGATTGGAGACGCCATAGCTTGCAATCGACGACGAGCTAATCGCCATGATCTTGAGCCGTTTACTTTCGGCAACAGCCTGGCGCGCGATCGTCAACGGCGCGCCGAGGTCTAGCAGCGCAGGCTTGGCGCGGCAGTGAGGAATCGCCTGGGCATTCACGATTGCCGGCAAACCAAACGCAACCGCCGCCACGAGGATCAGTCCGCGCAGTCCTCCCCTCATACAGTCGCCCCGGTGGTTCGAGGCGCGCGTGCCGCGGCCGAAGGTCCGCCGCCATTGAACCAGGCGGCGATATAGGCCGCGAGGCACATGATCAAGATGCCCGCAATGCTCACTACAATCTGCGACGCGATTGAATCTTCATAGTGTGTAACGGTCACTTGAGCCGAAAGCGCGAGGAAGATGCCGAGGCAGAATATTAACAATGACTGCTCTCCGCATCTGCGAAGTGGGCCCCAGACTGACCATTTGAGGACAGGTGCGGCCTGCGGGATGGCGATCCTGACCAGCCAGGCAACGGCGAGAAAATGCATGAGCCGCAGGATGTCGATGTTGGTCTTGTCGAGCGGGTAGATCAGCCGGCTGATCCAAGACGGGACAAATTGTTCCAGTGGATTGTAGTGCCATGACAGGGCGATGATGACCGCAAACAACAGGTAAATGGTCGCTAGGACGGTCAGTTGCCAACGGAATCGGTCAAGCCAGGCAAGCCTCGTTCCGAGGACAGCGCAGGTTGCCCCGACATAAAACACGACCTGCCATGCTATGGGATTGAAGAACCAGACCTTGTCGTCCGGATAGGCCGGCAGGTTCCAGCTATAGCGGCACGTTACCGCATAGAGTCCCACCGAGACGCAGACAACAGCAATCGGCCAACGCACCACCGCCGGCAGGACGAACGGGAACACCGCCAACAGGACTATGTAAAGTGGCAGCACGTCGAGGTTGACCGGGCGGAATTTGAGAAGCGCCGCCTCGAGAATGGCCCGATAGGGGTTCTCGCCGAAGCCCAGCATCTGCATTTCCTCGATGAGCGCAGGCGTATCGCGGGCGATCGATACCCAGGCTACTTCAGCAGAGAAAGCCACGAACAGCAGGATGTGCGCGACGTAGAGCTGCCACACTCGGCGGTAGATCCGCGTGGCGGCCCGCGGCCAGCCCTCGCGTGCCAGTATGGGGCGATAGGCGATTATGGCGGTGTAGCCCGAGATGAAGATGAAGATTTCGGTGGCGTCGCTGAAGCCGTAGTTTCGTATGGTCAGCCAACTCATGATGTTGGTTGGGATGTGGTCTAGGAAGATGAACCACAGCGCGAGCCCTCGAAACAGATCGAGACGAGTGTCGCGTTCGGAAGAAGCGTTGGACATGGCTTGTCGTTGGTACCGCAGTTGGTCGGCACCCGTCGCTGCCGCCTTTCCAGATCAATTAGAGCAGAATTTCAACTGGTTGGTAGCAGACCGTGCGAATGCCTAGCCGGATAGCGACGTTCCTGCGGCCTTCACTGTCTGGGCGGAGAATCCCGACACTGGGAAGCGGCTTAGCTTTGGCTTTTCTTCAAGCGGGGAGGCGTACGCCAAGATGGCCCAACTTAAGCAGGCCAAGTTCAGGTCCGTAGAGGTGATCGCCTCGAAATTGCCGAAGGCTGGCCTCACCGCCCCGCCGTCGATCCTTGCCCGCGCCGACGAGGCAGCGTGCGAAGTTGCTGATCAAGCGGTGGCGGATTATCGGGCAAGCAAGTAGTAGCGGAAGTCATTCCGAGAGCTTGGCTGCGTCCGAGCGCAGCCGATCAATCTCGGTCTGCGCCTGCAGAATCAGTTTCATCACGTTGACCCGCTGGATCACCAGCCGGGTGTTGCCCGGCGTCAGGCCTAGGTCCGTGGTCACATGGTCGAGTCGTTCCCTCAACTCTACCAAAGCGTTTTCCAGCGCGTTGATCCTCTGAGTCACGTTTATCTCGCCGTCGTTCATGGCTACGCAACTGCCTCTACGCAGCCCACTTGACCGACGCCCGAAGACTTTTGCCTAACGAGCAGGTTTATAGTTTTTGGCGACGGTGGTTGCCTTCTTCAGGGCCCCGACGATTTCCTTCCCAGTCATCAATACGGTCGTCTTACTAGACTTGATCGCGCCGCCAGAGCCTACGGCCAATGCGATGGCGGACATGCTTGCGTTGTCGGGCACATCGGCGATGATGACGAGATCGTACTCGCCGAAGCAATACCAACCACCGAGCAATTTGCCCCCGACGGCCTCGCAGGCTTGGCGGCCCACGGCCTCGACACGGTTCTGCGGGTTCTTCATCTGCGCAGCCCAAGCCTCTGCGGTGTACGCCGCCTGATACATGTAGATTGGCATATTCGATCTCCCTTCCAATTGGCCATGGCCACTGAGCATTTGCCCTGACCGGCGTGTAGCCTAGGCATATCGGGCGCGCAATTCCACGGCGAGAGAACTCAGGAGCGCACTATGACGAGAACTGTCACTGGCCGCCGGTCGGTCGCAAAAGCGATTTCGTACCGAACAATCATCATGTCTCTCGATTTCGTGACGATCTATCTATTCACTGGTGCCGCACGAGTAGCTCTTGGCTTCATGATCGCGAGTAATATCTACACCACCCTTGGCTATTTTCTCCATGAGAGGGGCTGGGCTCGGATCAAGTGGGGAATAAATGAAACGTGAAGCATCTAGTGCTCGCTTTTGACCCAGAGTGGCGTGCCGGAGTGGTCAAAAGAGAGAACTGGCGGGTGACTCTCCGGCGATCCTGCACTTTGACCAGATTGCGCATTGATTCCAATGCTGACGTGCGCTTTACCCCCGGAAGCGGACATGCAGCGGACTTCGCGCGAGGTCCGAAAAGTGCCACAGGCGGCAATGGCCAGATGAGCAAGCGGCTACCCGTACGAAACCGCACAGAGAATTGCCGCAGAGAGCCCAGGTGAACGGACTGCTCGCGCCCCCGTCATGCAGGCTAGGTACAGCCGCAGGGGCGCGTCGAAGCCCTAGTTCAACGCCTTCTTCAACGCCGCTTCCGTCCTCGCAAAGGCATCGCGCGAGACCTCTGCATTGTACGATGCGCCGGCGATGGCGAAGCCGTGCTCTGTTTGGGGATAGGTCGTGAGTTCGAACGGCGCACCGACTGCCTGCGCGGCCTTGCCGATGGCGCGGGCTTTGTCGATCAGGCAGCATCCTTGATAGCTGTCGTACTCACCCGCGAACATCACCGTCGGCACTTTCACCCGACTGGCCCAGCCCGGCGGATCCTTGAAGGGAGCTGTCACCGGATACCACGCGACCACCACGGCGACCTGGTCGCTCAACGCCGTGCCAAAGGCCAGCACGAAGCCGCCGCCCAGCGACAAGCCGACCAGCCCGATCTTGCCCGGCAGCGCATGCGGCATCTGCAGCGCCGTGGTGATGGCCGCGCGCAACCCCGTGTCCGTCGCCGACCAGTGACTCGAATCGAACAGCACAGCGTCGTAGCCCAGGGCTGCGATCTTCTTGGCGATGTCGCGATACTCGCGCGGGCCGCTGCCGCCCGAGGCCACGACCACGACGCGACCTTTGCCGGCAGGCGGCGGGAATTCCTCCTGCGCGGCCGCACCGTGCGGCGCCGCGAAGGCCATGAGCAGCGCAATTATCGGCACGCAGACCCTGAAGCATCGATGCATCGAAGACTCCAAAGACTTCATGATTATGGCCTCCTGATGATTGGTGAGCCTAGGCCATCTGCGTACGGGTTGAAAGAACTTCGGCTGCACAATCACTGCGACGTCAAGTAATTGGAGCACAGATGGCGGCCGACTCGACGCAGACCGATCTCGATAAGCTCGACAGGGCGATCGCGCTAGGCGTGCTGCGCGTCTGCCATGTCTGCTTCGGGTCAGGCGCGTCGGTTTCTCGATGGTCGCAAAGAGTCCGCTTTGCCCTCGATAGCGGACATCGAAGCGA
>PLYQ01000355.1 GCA_003153415.1 Rhodospirillales bacterium
CCGACTTCTGCAACAAAATCAGCACAAACCGGACCTCGCGCGATGTCCGACTTGAGTCCGTAATGCGCACCAAAGCGGAAGTCCGCCAACAGCTACGGATTTATGAGTTCTAGGCCGCCGCCTGCGCCACGCGGCTAGGCTGCCGCCTGCGCCACAGTCGGGCCGTCGCCAGCGAGCGTGGTGCGGCGCATGTCGCGTGGCTCGTGCGCCGGGAAGGGGCGGGCGCGGTGCATGGTCTGGCGGTTGTCCCACATCACCAGGTCGTCGACCCGCCATTTGTGGGTGTAGACGAACTCGCGCTGGGTGGCGTGCTCGATCAGGTCGCGCAAGAAGGCGCGCGCCTCGGGCATCGGCCAGCCGATGATGCCGCCGGCATGGGAGGCCAGGTAGAGCGATTTGCGACCCGTCACCGGATGGGTGCGGACCATGCATTGGCGGACCGGCTTGAAGCGCTCGCGCTCCTCGTCGGTGAAATCGGTGAAGCCGATGAGCTGGCGCGAGAACATCTGGCTGTGTTCGCACACCATGCCCTCGACCTCAGCCTTGGTCTCCTCGTCCAGCGCATCGTAGGCCGCGCGCATATCGGCGAACTGGGTGTTGCCACCCTTCGACGGGATGCTGATGGCGTGCAGCAGCGAATACTTTGCGGGCGTCGCCTTGAACGAGGAGTCGGAGTGCCACAGGCGATTGCCGATCGCAAACAGCCGACGGCGATCGTCGCGGGGGAACGGCGTGTTGTTCTTGTCGAGGTTCGAGACGTCGGCGAAGGTCGTGGGCAGGCGGGCCTCGCCGGCGGCGCGCAGGCTGGTGCCGATGGCGTGTTCGATGTCGCCCAGGCTCTGGGTGAAGGCGAGCTGCTGGGCGTCGTCGATCTTCTGGTCGTGGAACACCAAGACGGCGTAGCGATCCATGCCGGCATGGATCGCCGCGATCTCGTCGCGCGTCAGCGGCCGGCGCATGTCGATGCCCTCGACCTCGCCCGCTAAGCAGGGCCCGACCTGGCGGATGGTGACCGTCATCGCCTGCGTCTCCTCTTCCTCGATACCGCCGATGTTAGAGCGGCCGAGGGCCGGTGTCAGCATGCCGCAGGCGTGCCGCCGCTCGGCATGCGGATTTGCGACGTGCGCCTGATCCTGATCGCCGGGCATCCCCTTTCGGCCCCAATCGGGCGCATAAACGCACGATACATACGTCCGCTGCCTGATCTTTTATCCGAGGGACGTATGGGCAACGTCGCCCGTACCTACCCTTGAGCGCGCCTTCGCGCGCCCGTCTTCCTGCGCACCCGTCGCTACTTCCCCCGGCGACGGGCGTGTTCTTTCCGCCTATCGCTCGCGATCGGCAGCTTTCGCTGCCACCCCTTCAACGAGCAACCGAAGCTCCCCACACCCAGGTAACATCAATGCGCAGAATTCTTGGCGTTTTATTGGCAGTCGGCGTGGCGACCGCCCTGTTTGTATTGCCTGTCGGGGCGGCCGTCCGAGTGGCCGACCCGAGTAAACTGGTCGAGACGGTGGCCGCCGAGGTCATCGAGATCGTCAAGACCAAGGCCGGAGCTGGTCGCGAAGCCGCCCTCCGCCAGCTCCTGCGGGACAATTTCGATTTGCCCTACATGGCGCGTTCAGCACTGGGGACGCATTGGAGCCAGGCCAGCGAGCAGCAGCGGGCACGCTTCCTTGCGGCGCTTGAAACGTCGGACGCGCGCGCCTACAGCGAGCGGCTCGGCAAGTTCGCTGGGTACACAATGACCATCGGCAAGGTGATCGCGCTGCCTGGCAGCGAATGGATCGTTGACGGCCATCTCAACCAGCCCAGCGGTCCGCCGATCAAGCTCGAGTGGGAGGTGCGCGACAGCGGCCAAGGCCCACGCATCGCCGACGTCAAGGTCGCAGGTGTCAGCATGTTCATGACCAGACGGTCGGATTTCAATTCCTACATTCAAAGCAATGGCGGCACGGTCGAGCCGCTGGTCAGGGAACTGGAAGCCCGTGCCGCCCGCTAACCGAGCCGCCTGAAGGTTCGACCTCAGGCAGCGGTTTTTGCGGCCGCAGGCCGTCAAAGATCCTTCGGATTGCCCGCCAGTACGGTGAGACGGTAACCCTTGCCCTTGGCGCCGGTCAGGGTGACTTCATCGCCGGTGCGCTTGATCCCGAAGCATTCCTTGTCCTCGTCGGGATACTTGGTGCAGATCTTCTCGCCCTCGACCGACCACTTGCCTTTGGAGATGTCGCTGCCCTCGAGCAGGGCAGTGGTGCCGTCCTTGCGGTAGAACTCGAAGATCTTCTCGCCGTCGAACTTGCCGCTGATTGTGTTGTCGACCAGCGAGAGAGCGGCTTCCGGGCCGCTCAGTGTCTTGCCGTCGCCGCCCGCTGCCGCCGGCGGTGCTGCCGGGGCGCCCGCGCCGCCGCCTGCCGCGCCGGCCCGCGTGCCGGCATATTCGACGGTCAGCCCGAAGATCTCGGTGAGGGCGTTGGGCTGCATCACCTTGTCGAGGTCGGCAAAGCTGGCCGACTTGGCCGGCTTGATGGCGATCTTGATCGGGCCGTTGGGCTTCTTCCAGTCGAGGACGAACGAGACGATCGAATCGAGCGCCTTCAGGGTCGCCGGTCCCTGGCCGGAGGTGAAGGCTGCGACCGGGACCGTCGCCATGGCGACCATCACCTCGGGCGCACTGCCCTGGGCCTTGGCCACCGCGGGCAGGACCTTGGCGAGCAGGCCGGTATCGTCGATGTCGAGCGAGGCGGTGCGCAACCGGCCGTCGTTCTGGGTGC
>PLYQ01000324.1 GCA_003153415.1 Rhodospirillales bacterium
GAAAGCACATGTAGACCGATTCGGGAATGGTCTTGGCGAGCTCGTGCACGCCATCGAGCGTGAGACCCGCCATGAAGACCCGGCTGAGACCGCCCAGAATGGTGCTGCCCGTCGTGAAGGCGAGGCTATAGCCCAGCATCATCCACAGAATCGAGACCAGACAGACGACGGCGAAGCTCTGCGCCACCGTGGCCAGCACGTTCTTCTTGCGCNNCCGCCGTAGAACAGCGCCAGGCCCGGGATGGTCATCATCAGCACGAGCGCGGTCGAAGTGAGCATCCAGGCGGTATCGCCCGAATCGATCTTGGGGGGATCGGCGGCCCACGCGACCGTGGGCAGCAGCAGGAGNNGCCGGACTCGCCGGTGCGGATGCGGACGGCCTGCTCGACCGATGTGACAAAAATCTTGCCGTCGCCGATCTTGCCGGTGCCGGCGGCTTTGCG
This sequence comes from Rhodospirillales bacterium, assembly GCA_003153415.1. Taxonomy (GTDB): domain Bacteria; phylum Pseudomonadota; class Alphaproteobacteria; order Reyranellales; family Reyranellaceae; genus Reyranella. The sequence goes on from PLYQ01000324.1 coordinate 444, forward strand.
GATGGCGTCGACCGTGCGCTCGACCAGGCCATCGTCGATCACGACCTCGATCTTGACCTTGGGCAGGAAGCTCACGGCATATTCGGCGCCGCGGTAAATCTCGGTCTGGCCCTTCTGCCGGCCAAAGCCCTTTACCTCGCTTACCGTCAAGCCCTGGATACCAAGCCCAGTCAGGGCATCGCGGACCTCGTCGAGCTTGAAGGGCTTGAAGATCGCCATCACCAGTTTCATTACATCTCCCCTAGCCGTCGGCCCTGCACACGCAAGGGGCGTGCCAGCGCCAAAAAACCAATGTTTCCGCCATTTGTTGCTCATAGCGGCTGCACAAATATCGGGCACTGGCGGACGTACGGCCAGCCTGCCATTTTCCACCGGTGGATAAGGATCGCTTCGATCTGGCCCCCTTTGACTTGGTAGTCGTGGGTGGAGGCCTGAGCGGCAGCCTGCTGGCGCTGGCGGCCGGCGAGTCGGGGCTCAGCACCGCCCTGATCGACCGGGTGGCGCTGAAATCGATGACCGATGCGGGCTTCGATGGCCGGACCACGGCCATCGCTTACACCAGCCAGCGTCTGTTCGAGGCGCTGGGCGTGTGGCGCGAGGTGGCCGCCGATGCCGAACCGATCCACGACATTCGCATCTCCGATGCCGGCCATGACGGAAGGCCAAGCCCGCTGTTTCTGCATTTCGACCATCGCGAGGCGGCGGCCGAAGGCGAGCCGGCCCGCACGATGGGCTGGATCGTCGAGAACCGCTTCCTGCGCGCCGCCCTGCTGCGGCGGCTGACGGCCTGCCCAGCCGTGGAACTCATCGCGCCCGACGAGACGGTCGAGACCGAGCGCGATGCCCATCGGGCGCGGCTCACTCTAAAGAGCGGCCGCGTGCTGGAGACGCGACTCGTGGCCTCGGCGGAAGGACGCATGGGCACGATGCGCGAGGACGCCGGCATCGGCGCCCGCGCCTGGTCGTACAATCAAATTGCCATCGTGTTGGTCGCCACGCACGAGCGGCCGCACCGCGGCGTGGCCCAAGAGAAATTCTTGCCGGGCGGCCCCTTCGCCATGCTGCCGATGCGCGATGGAACCGACGGTACACATCGCTCGTCGATCGTGTGGACCGAGCGCGCCGACACCGCGCGCCGCCTGCTCGAACTCGATGCGCCCCGGTTCCGGGCCGAATTCGCCCGCCGCTTCGGCGATCATCTCGGCCCCGTCGGCAGCGTGGGTCCGCGCTGGTGGTTCCCGCTCGGGCTGGTCCATGCCGAGCGCTATATAGAGCAGCGGCTGGTTCTGGTGGGTGACGCGGCGCACGGGCTCCATCCCATCGCGGGCCAGGGCTACAATCTCGGCGTGCGCGATATCGCGGCCCTGGTCGAAGTGCTGGTCGACACCAAGCGGCTGGGCCTCGATATCGGCGCCGCCGATACGCTGGAGCGCTACGTGCAATGGCGACGGGCCGACAATTTCGCCATGGTCGCCGCCACCGATCTTCTGAACCGCCTGTTCTCCAACGACATCAAGCCGCTGCGCCTGATGCGCGACTTGGGTCTCGCGGCGGTCAACCGCGTGCCGCCGCTCCGCCGCTTCTTCGTCCGCCACGCCATGGGCCTGGTCGGCGACCTGCCCAAACTGATCCGCGGGGAAAGGCCATAAAAGGCGCACTGATCAGCGAAAGCCGCACGACTCCCGGCTAACATTGTAGGCCATCTGCCGGCCGCCCTGGTTGAAGCAGCCGTTGGTCCATTGGCCGGAGTAGATTTGTCCGTCCTTCACACGCAGCGTGCCCTGACCGTTGGGGATCTGGTCGCGGAATTGGCCCTCGAACCGCGTGCCGCTGGTGAAAGACAGGATGACACGGTCATTCAGCTTGCCGTTGCGAAACTCGCCGTCGTCAGTCTCGTAGAGCACGTCTTTGGAGAACCAACGCAGCACACCCGTCCCGTGAAGGAGCCGTTCATGCAAGGGCCCGCCCACGTGATCCGGTCGTCCTCTGTCGGCGCGGGGTTCCAGGCGCGGCAGCCGGATTGCGGATCGGCGATCCAGCCGGCCGGCTTACGCTGCTGCGCCGACGCCGATGCCGCCGCCATCAGCATCATGAGAATAAGCACCTGTCGCATGGCCCACCCCCTGCTTTTGCCAACGATATCACGGCTGCTCTGGACTCGCGCCCGTTCCGACCCTATCTCAAGGGCCAATTCCAAAAGCCCCCTTTCCGAGGATCATCATGGCGCAAGCCCAAGTACCTGTGACCGTGCTGACCGGCTATCTCGGCGCCGGCAAGACCACCCTGCTCAACCGCATCCTGAGCGAGCAGCACGGCAAGAAATACGCCGTCATCGTCAACGAGTTCGGCGAGCTGGGCATCGACAACGACCTCGTGGTCAATGCCGACGAGGAAGTCTTCGAGATGAACAACGGCTGC
>PLYQ01000114.1 GCA_003153415.1 Rhodospirillales bacterium
AGGCGCGGCGCTATCACTGGCTGACCATGATCCATGCCCGCTCGCGCCGTCGCAACGAGCACCTCGAATTGCGCGATGCGGTTCTGGCGCGCGATATCGATCTGGCGTGCCGGCTGATCGACAAGCACATTCGCACTACAGTGCAGCAGGCCGCTTCGGAAGTGCCGGGCCTCACCATGACCGCGCGCACGTAAACCAGTCGAAGTTCATGTTCCTCTCCCCCTTGGGGAGAGGTTAGGTGAGGGGGCGTTTTGAGCCAGGACGAGGACACCACCCGAAAAGCGCGCGAACTGCGGCGCGGCGGCAGCCGTGCCGAAGGCAAGGTTTGGGAGCTTCTTCGGGGCCGCCGCCTGACCGGCGTCAAGTTCCGCCGACAGCACCCAATCGGTCCTTACTTTGCCGACTTCGCGTGCGTATCCCGGAAGCTTGTCATTGAGATCGACGGAGATCACCACGCCTTTCAGGTTGAAGCAGACGCGCGCCGCACTGCAGCCATGGAGCGCGAAGGTTGGCGCGTTGTGCGTTTCTGGGCAAACGAAGTAGTCCAAAATCCGGAAGGAATCTGGACTGCGATAGCGCTGGTGCTTGACGGCAGCGCGCAACCCCCTCACCCAACCTCTCCCCCAAGGGGGAGAGGAGCATGAAAACTGCTAGAGTCGGATCGGGAGTAATAGAGTCATGAGCAAGTACGGTATCGGACAGCCTGTTCTACGTTTCGAGGATCCGCGCCTGTTGCGCGGCCAGGGCCGCTTCATCAACGACGTCAATCTGGCGGGCCAGGCCTACACGGTGTTCGTGCGCTCGCCGCACGCCCACGCGAAAATCCGTTCGATCGATGTCGAGGAGGCCAAAAAGGCGCCGGGCGTGCTGGCGGTCTACACCGGCCACGACGTGGTGGCCGATGGGCTGGGCATGCCCAAGGCCAACATGCCGCGCAAGCGGCCCGACGGAAAACCGATGTACGCCCCGCAGCGGCCGCCGCTGGTCACCGACCGGGTGCGCTATGTCGGCGATCCGGTGGCCATGGTGGTGGCCGACACGCTGGCCGAAGCCAAGGATGCCGCCGAGCTGGTGAACATCGACTACGAGGCGATTCCATCAGTGACCCTGACAGAAGATACGGTGAAGCCCGGCGCGCCGGCGGTGTGGGACGACTGCCCCGACAACATCTCCAACCATGTCGAGCGCGGCAACAAGGCCGCCACCGACGAGGCCATCAAGGGCGCGGCCAAGGTCATCAAGCGGCGCTACGTGATCACCCGCGTGCACGCCCAGTACATGGAGCCGCGCGGCACGCTTGGCGTCTACGACCCGGGCGAAGACCGCCTGACGCTCTACGCCGACGTGCAGTATCCCCATCGCGTGCGCAACATGCTGGCGCAGAGCGTCTTCAAGGTGCCCGAGAGCAAGATGCGGGTGATCGCGGGCGACGTCGGCGGCGGCTTCGGCACCAAGGGCTGGCAATATATCGAGCATCGCCTGACCCTGTGGGCGGCGCGCAAGCTGCTGCGTCCCGTGAAGTGGACCTGCGAGCGCAGCGAGGCGGTGATGGCCGACGAGCACGGCCGCGACAATGTCGGCGAGATCGAGCTGGCGCTCGACAAGGACAACAAGTTCTTGGCGCTGCGCCTCAACATGCTGGCCAATATAGGTGCCTATGTCGGCTCGGACCGCAACCTCCTGTCGCCGTTCGGCATGATCGGCACCGTGCTGGGTGTCTATCTGATCCCCAAGGCCTACATCGACGTGGTCGGCGTGCTCTCCAACACCAACCCGACGGCGCCCTATCGCGGCGCCGGGCGGCCGGAGGCGATCTATCTCATCGAGCGGCTGATCGACGACGCGGCGCGCGAGCTCGGCGTCGATCGCGTCGAACTCAGGCGCAAGAACATGCTGCCCGAATCGGCGCTGCCCTATCAGAGCCCGGTCGGGCCGTTCTACGATTGCGGCCAGTTCGAGAAGAACATGGACATGGCGCTGAAGCTGGCCGACGTGGCCGGCTACAAGGCGCGCGCCGAGGACTCGAAGAAGCGCGGCAGGCTGCGCGGGCTTGGCATCGTCAACGCCATCGAGCAGGCGGCGGGGCCCGGCCAACCGGAATATGCCGAGATCCGCTTCAACCCCAGTGGCACGGCGATGCTGTTGATGGGCACCAAGGCCCAGGGCCAGGGCCACGAGACCATGTTCAAGCAGATCCTGAACGAGCGGCTGGGCATCGATCCCGGCGACGTGCAGTACATCGACGGCGACACCGACCGCGTGGCTTTCGGCATGGGCACCAACGGCTCGCGCTCCACGGTGCTCGGCGGCTCGGCGCTCTTCTTCGCCGCCGACAAGGTGATCGCCAAAGGCAAGAAGCTGGCCAGCCACATGCTCGAGGCGGGCGAGCAGGACATCGAGTTCGCCGACGGCACCTTCAAGGTCGCCGGCACCGACAAGACCGTGTCGCTGAAGCAGGTCGCGATGGCGGCGTTCAATCCCACCAAATGGCCAAAGAACTTCGAGGGCGGCCTCTACGAAAACGCGACGTTCAAGGCCGACAGGGACACCTATCCCAACGGCTGCCACATCTGCGAGGTCGAGATCGATCCCGAGACAGGCGACGTCACGGTCGACCGCTATTTCGTGGTCGACGATGTCGGCACGGTGATGAACCCGACCGGGCTGAAGGGCCAGATCCATGGCGGCGTCGCCCAGGGTATCGGGCAGATCCTGTGCGAGCAGGTGGTGTGGGACAGGCAGAGCGGCCAACTGCTCACGGCAAGCTTCCTCGACTATGCGATGCCGCACGCCCAGATGATCCCGTTCATGGAAGTGAAGAGCAACCCGGTGCCGACCAAGTACAATCCGCTGGGCGCCAAAGGTGCCGGCGAAGCGGGCACGGTGGGCGCCATGCCGGTGGTGATGAACGCGGTGATGGATGCGCTGGCACCGCTCGGCGTCAGCGACGTGCTGATGCCCGCGACGGCGCAGAATGTGTGGCGGGCGATCCAGCAGGCGAAGGCGAAGTAAGTCTTCCGGACCGCGGGCTTCAACGGCGGAGTAAACTCCGCCTCTCCCGCTCATGATCTTGAGTGGACGTAAACTTATAAGTTCCAGGACGTCGGCGGACTTCCGCTTTGGCGCGCATTACAGACGCGAGTCGGACATCGCGCGAGGTCCGAAAGTGACCGAGGCTGTGTGAA
>PLYQ01000122.1:0-5544 GCA_003153415.1 Rhodospirillales bacterium
ATCACCAGGATCTTGACGTCGTTCAACAGGATGCCGCCGCGCTCGAAATGGTCGAGCAGGCGGCCCGGCGTGGCGATCAGCACATCGACGCCCTTTTCCAGCGCCCGCTCCTGGTCGGGGAAGCTCACCCCGCCGATCAGCAGCGCCATGTTGAGCTTGTTGTGCTTGCCGTAGGTTTCGAAGTTTTCGGCCACCTGGGCGGCCAGTTCGCGCGTCGGCTCCAAAATGAGCGATCGCGGCATGCGCGCCTTGGCGCGGCNNATGGGAATGGCCTTTTCCTGGATGGGGGTGGGCGTCGTGTAGCCCTTGTCGGCGACTGCCTGTAGTACCGGGGCGCTGAGCCCCAAACTCTCAAAACTCATTTAGTTTCCGTGGTTTAGTCCATTTTTCCGCTGGACCTTGGAGCGGTCGCATAAGGCTCGTGGATCGGGCCGGACCGCTGGCGGTGCTGATATGAGGCTTGAACCCCCTTTAGTCAATGTGCACCCGCCGAGCATCTGCTGCGCTATTTCAGCCCCTTCAGCTCGATCTCCACAAAGGCGAATTCGAAGTCGTTGGGGTTGATAACGTCGTGCTCGACGCCGGTCTGGCGGGCGTAGGAGACGCCGGCGCGCAGCGGTGCCGGCACCGTCGTCGTGCCGTCAAAAATGTGTAATTCGCCGGTGGTCACCGGCACCACGACATAGTCGTGGGCATGCTTGTGCCAGCCGGTATGGCCGCCCGGCGGGAAGCGCCATTCGGTGACGATCACCCGGTCGTTTTCGACCTGCACGGTGGGTTTCGCCAAGGGACGCTGATCGTGACGCTGCTTTTCGTTCATGACGAAAAGCTAATGCGGTGCGGGACTTTTGTCAGGTGACAGGATGGCGCGCCCTGATACTGTGCATATGCACTTAATTAGCGGAGTAGCGTTCTGGCCCACCCCCTTCTGACGGCGCCCATCGGCTCCAGCCTGCTGAAACTCGCCGGACCCACGACCGCGGTCATGGTGGTGCAGACGTTCGTGGCCATCGCCGAGACCTATTTCTTCGGCCGCCTCGGCACCGAGGCCTTGGCGGGCTTCGCCCTGGTCTTCCCGCTGATGATGCTGATGACCATGATGGCGGCGGGCGGCATGGGCGGCGGTGTCGCGGCGGCCACGGCGCGCGCGCTGGGCGGCGGCCGGATAGACGATGCTCGAGCCCTCGTGGTGCACGCGCTGGTGCTGGGCCTCTTCCTGGCGCTGCTCTTCACGTTGCTGGCGTGGACGGTGGCGCCCTCCCTTTACCGCCTGCTAGGCGGTCATGGCGCGGCGCTGCAAAACGCCGAGATCTACAGCCATGTCCTGTTCACCGGCTCGATCGCGGTGTGGGCGAATTTCTTCTTCGCAGCCCTCCTGCGCGGCGGCGGCGATGCCGCAACGCCCGGCCGCTACATGCTGATCTTCTCGCTGGCCCAGGTACCGCTGTCGGGCGTGCTGGCGCTGGGCATCGGCGACTGGCCGGGCCTCGGCATGGCGGGCCCCGCCGTCTCCTCGGTGGCGACCATGAGCTGCGCGGCACTCCTACAGGCGCGTGCCCTGTGGCGCGGCAAGCTCGGCTTCACGCCGTCGCTCTTTGGCATCAGGCTGGAAGGCCGGCTGTTCTGGCAGATCCTGCGGGTCGGCCTGATCGCTTCCTTCTCCGCCGTGACCGCCAACCTCACTGCCATGCTGGTGACCGGTCTGGTCGGCCGTTTTGGCGTCACCGCCTTGGCGGGCTACGGCGTCGGCGTGCGCCTGGAATTCATGCTGGTGCCGCTGGCCTTCGGCATCGGCTCGGGCCTCACCACCCTGGTCGGCGTCGCAGCCGGCGCCAACGACTGGAAGCGCGCGGTGCGCGTCGCCTGGATCGGCGGGCTGATCGCGGCGGGCATGATCGGAAGCCTTGGCTGGGTCGTGGCCCTGCTGCCCGAAGGTTGGTCGCGCCTTTTCACCAGCGATCCCAAGGTGATCGGGACGACGGTTTCCTACATCACGCGCGTGGCGCCGTTCTATTGCCTATTCGGGCTCGGCATGACCTTGAGCTTCGCCAGCCAGGGCGCCGGTCGCATGCTGGCGCCTTTTATTGCCGGCATCACTCGCATGCTGGTGGCCACGATCGGCGGCTGGTTCGCCATCGATATCCTTGGCCTCGGTCTCGACGGCGTATTCTGGGCGATCGCCGTCGGAATGGTAGCCTTCGGCGCCATGATCGCCGGACCGCTTCTTCTCAAGCCTTGGGGACCAAAACGCGCGCGCGGCCGTGGTAAGCTTGCCTTTCCCACGGGAGGAAGCGATGCAACGCCCCTCGACGATCGCAACCTGGAACCGCAACCCCGCTGAAGAAGAAGCGATGGGGGCAGCCCATGCGCCGATCTGGCGGCGCATGATCGACGTCTCCGTTCCGCGCGATCTCAGCCAATCGACCGTCCTCGACTACGGCTGCAACCAGGGCGGCTTTCTGCGCATGCTCTACGACCGTCATCCGTTCCTCGGCGCCACCGGCATCGACATCGCCCGCGAATCGGTGGGGCGCGCCGAACTGCTGAAGGGCCAGCGCCCGATCGACTACAGGGTGAGCGACACGGCAGCCGCACTCGGCCGCACCTTCGACTACGCCTTCAGCCACGAAGTGATCTACCTGCTGCCTGACGTAACCGCGCACGCCAACGACATGAAGGCGGCGTTACGGCCCGGCGGCGCCTATGTCGCGGCCATGGGCTGCCATACCGCCAGCGCGGTGTGGCCGTGCTGGCGCTCGCTGATCGCCGAGACCTCGTCGATCCCGATCTACGACCATTCACTGGAAGAAGTGGCGAAAGCCTTCTCAGCCGCGGGCTTCACCGCCTCCGTGCGCCCGCTGGCGCTCGACGCCTTCATGCAGGTCACGGTCGGCAGCAGCTACTTCCCCAAGATCACCGACCAGCTGCGCTACTACAGCGAGGACAAGGTCCTCTTCAGGTTCGTGCGGCAGTCTTAAGCATAGGCTTCAGGTCGGCGTCGAGCGCCGGATAGCCCTGCGCATTGGTCTCGCGATCGAGATAGGTCGAAATTCTGGTCGGATTGGCGTGGATGCCGAGCAGCCGCATGGTCTTGTCGCCGACGGTGCGGAAGCTGTGCGGGATCTCGGGCGGCAGCGCCACGCAGTCGCCAGCCTTCAGGCGCTTCGGCCGGTCCTCTTCACCCTGAAGCCATACGTCGGCCTCGCCCTCGATGATGAACAAGAGCTCCGTATAGGGATGCCAGTGCATCGGCGCGACGTAGCCCGGCGCCGAGGTCTGGATGCCGGTGCGCACCGGCGTGTCGCCGTCAGCGACCAGCGGATGGTAGAAGGCAAGCGGACCGAATTCGACGCGCGAGGCGTCAGCAAGCTTGGCGATCTTGAGCGGATGCAGGGCTGTCATCTTGGAACTCCCCGGGCGCGGTAATGACGGGCAGTATGACAGCCGGCGCTAACGCGCGCCAAGCTTTCTGAGCGACCTGTCGATCCACAACGCGGCCACCTTCTCCTGCACGTCGTTCTGCCGCAGCCGCTGGCGCAGGCAGGCGAAGTCGACCCGGTCGAGCTCCTGGTCCTGGTTGAAACAGGAAAAGACCACGCTTTCCTTGCCCGTGACCGGATCGCGGTGGAGCTGCAGGCACTGGGCGCAGATCTCCTTCATCATGCATTGCATGGGGGAGTTGATCGACCCCAGGGCGAGGTGATCGGGTTTCAGGTACGGCTTCAGGACCGAATGCCGCGCCAGACGCACGGCGTTCATCATGCCATCTGAGCCAATGGCCATGATGCGGTCGGCCGCGCTGTAGGGAATGGACTGCTCGCCCAGTTCGCCCGCAGCGTAGCGGCGCATCGCCTCGACGATGTTGGCGACCACCGCCTTGTCCTGCGGCCGATCGGGCGTGAAGCCCGGCGCCTCGTCGCAGCACCAGACGACGACATCGGCCGCGGCCTCGATCTCTTCCACCTTGTAGCGGTCGCTGATCTTCTTGTAGCCCGCGAAGTAGAGCACCTTGCTGCCGGCCTTGCGGAAAGCCTGGCCGATCGAGAACAGCACGGCGTTGCCCAATCCGCCGCCGGCCAGCACCACGGTCTCGCCCGGTTCGATCTCGGTCGGCGTGCCGGTCGGGCCCATGACGATCACCGGCTCGCCCGGTTTCAGAAGCGCGCAAAGGTCGGACGAACCGCCCATCTCGAGCGTGATCAGCGACAACAGGCCCTTGGTCTTGTCGACCCAGGCGCCGGTCAGCGCCAGCCCCTCCATGGTGAGCAAAGTGCCGTCGATCTTGGACGAATGCGCCTCGTAATTCTGCAGGCGGTAGAACTGGCCGGGCTCGAAGTTCCTCGCCGCTGCCGGCGCCTCGACCACCACCTCGACGATGGTCGGCGTCAGCCGGTCGACGCGCACCACACGGGCGCGCCACTGGCGGTTGGCCTCGGCCAGGATGTCGGCTGCCAAATGCTGGGGCGCGGGCAGTCCCGCCATGGCGCGCGTCAGTACCGGATAGCCCTGCTTGGCCCCGCCCATCGCCTTCACGACGTTGCCGGCGAAGGAGGGATGCGTGTCGCCGAAGAACGACATGCAGCGACCGTCGCTATGGCGATACATCAGCACGCGGACGTCGTTGGGCTTGCAGATGCGCTCGGGCGTAACGGCATTGCCCGCCTCGTCGATCGCCCGGAAGTACTTGCCGTCGATGAAGGCGTGCGTCGTGTCCTCGCGCGCCAGCACGGTGTTGGGCTGGGTGCCCGCCGCGACCAGGATAGTGCGCGCCGGCAAGGTGGCCTCGACCTTGGCGCCGTTCTGCTGGCCCGTGACCTGCAGAGCCTTGGCGTGGCCCTCGGCATCGACCTCGACGGCGACGGGCGACAGCCCTTCGGCGAAGCGGATGTCCTCCTCCAGCGCCTTCAGTACTTCCTCGTGGTTCAAAGTATAGGACGGCGAATCGATCAGGCGGCGGCGATAGGCGATGGTGACGCCTCCCCAGCCGTTCACCAGCTTGGCGATGTCCGGCGTGCGCTTTTCGCGCGCGGCCGCCGCGCGTTCGGCGCGGATCGCCTGGGCATGGGCGATGAACTCGTTGCCGATCTCGCGCTCTTCCTCGCTCCAGCCGCCACGCACCGCCGCCTCGCCGCGCTCGACGACCAGGGTCTCGTGACGCGCCAAAAACTTTTCGACCTGCAAAGGGTAGTAGGCGAGCGACTCGGTGGCGGTGTCGATCGCTGTCAGGCCGCCGCCGATCACGACCACCGGCAGGCGGATCTGCAGGTTTGCGATTGAGTCCTTCTTGGCCGCGCCTGTGAGCTGCAGCGCCATCAGGAAGTCCGACGCCGCGCGCACGCCACGGGCAAGCCCGTTGGGCAGGTCGAGCACGGTGGGCTTACCCGCGCCGGCGCAGAGCGCGATGTGATCGAAGCCCATGGCGAAGGCGCTCTCGACGGTGACCGTGCCGCCAAAGCGCACGCCGCCGAACATCGAGAACTGGCGCCGCCGCTCGATCAAGAGGCGCACCAGCTTCAGGTAATTCTTGTCCCAGCGCACGGTGAT
>PLYQ01000122.1:5603-5732 GCA_003153415.1 Rhodospirillales bacterium
GTGGCCGTCGTTCATCAGGTGATGGGCGAGATTGAAGCCGGCCGGGCCGAGGCCCACCACCAGCACACTGCGGCCCGTCGCTGGCCGTGGAATCGGGCGGCGCAGGTTGAGCGGATTCCAGCGCGTCAG
>PLYQ01000187.1 GCA_003153415.1 Rhodospirillales bacterium
TGCAACAAAATCGGCACAAAGCGGACATCGCGTTAGCCGGGCCTCGCTTCAAGCGGCGAGCGGTAGTTGTTCGGATAGGTGGCTTAGGGGACGCGAGGCTCTTGCCGCGCCGACGTCTCAAAAACGCGCCAGCAGAGAGCCGTAGCTGTAGACCTTGTCCATGATCCCGTTGGTGCGCAGCGCGTGCCAGTAAGTGGTTGCATTGATCTGCAGTACTGGCTTGTCGAGCCAACGCTCGGCTTCGTCGGCCAGCTTGGCGAAGGGCAAATTGGCGCCGAAGGCCACGATCGCCTCGACATCCGGTCCGTCGATCGAGCGGATGGCCTTGATCATGTCCTGGGCCGTCAGCACGGAGTACGACGCCGGGCTCTTGCCGCGCATATGGCAGAAGCGGACGATCTCGTAGCCATGGGCGCCCAGCACCGCATTGAGGCGGGGCTCGATGCAGGGGTAGTACGGCTCCATGATGGCGATCTTTCGCTTGATCCCGTGCGCCTTGAGACCGGCGACGACGGCGTCGGAGGCGATCGCAACGGGGATATCCCAGCCGGCCACCTTGCGCACGCGTCGCTTCAGCTCTTCCCCCCATTCGATCGTGCCGCCCCAAACGGAAAGGGCGGATATGCCGAGAATGAAAGCGTTGGGCTTGGCATCCATGACCCAAGCGACGGCATCCTCGAGCGACTTGTCGATGGCCTCCAGCTGCCTCTCGAAATCGGCATCGGACGTCACGGGATTGTCCGCTATGACCATCCGCGCAAGGTGGTTCGTCACGCCCGCCGGTCTCATGTCGTCATATTCGGGTTGGACGACGGTGTTCGTCGACGGCGTCGTCACGCCAAAGGCAAGCCGCCAAGCCAGGTAGTCGCGCATCTGTCCAAGATGACTGGGCTATCGGTGGAGAAACAGAGGGAAATTGCTTCCTATGAACAGGAAACGTTGGGTCGCCGCTACTGACACCCGACGATCACACAGCGATGCGGCTGGCCTGGCATCCGACGGTACGGCGCCGCCTGGTCATAGGCTGTCATTGGCACACTTGCCGCCTGAAAGTTTGAATTTTTCACGAGCCGGGCCGAAACGGAAGTCGTAGTGGACCTTATGGATAACGAGGCGATTGATGCCGGCAACACTTACTCTGCCGTCGCTTACCGGTCGTCCAAACAACGCGACATTCGTAAAGATGCCTGACGTCGCGTATTTGGCGGCGTTCGGAAAGCGTCGTACCGAGATCCCATACGCTGTCTCAAAAGGCATTGTGCCGGATCGGACTTGGCTGAAGTACGACGGATAAGAGCCTGCGCCTTTTTCCAGTATTGGGTGGCCATTTCGTCAGAATGCATGCTCGATGGGTACGTCTCTAGCCAAATGCATCACGCGGCGCGGCAATCAGAGTGCCGGCCAATTGACGCGAAGAACGCCTGAGAAGAAGGCGCGGGTGACTGCGCCGAACAGTCCGTTCCGCATTTGTTCTTGACATATGTTGCGGTATATGCAATGTATGACCCATGCCCCGACACCGCACCATCCGCCCCAACTTCGCCCAAACACCGGCTGTCGGCCGGCTCAGCCGCAACGCGCGGCTCCTATGCATCCTGATGTGGACGCTGGTCGACGATACCGGCCGTCTGCGCTGGCAGCCCGACGCGGTGATCGAGCAGCTCTATCCGTTCGACGCCGACGCGCCGATGCTGCTGGCCGCCTGGCTCGAAGAGCTCGAGCGCGAGGGCTTCGTAGAGGCCTATGACGTCGACGGCCAGGACTACTTGCGCGTTCTGCGTTGGCGACAGCTGCAGACCATTCAGCATCCCAGCCGCAGCCGCTATCCGAAGGCGCCTCATGAGTCTCATGAGACTCATGAGGAATCGCCTAAAGACTCGATGGGACGGGCCTCGAAGGCCAATCCTCATGAGGAGGTGCCTTTTTCGGAAGAAGAGGCGGCACGCCTCGGCCAGGAAGAAGCGTTCAGCCCGCCGGTGGTGCGCGGCTATCTCCGCTATGCGCTGCAGAAGTCGCTGGCCAGCGACAAGCACACCGCGCCTGCCCGCTATATCGAGCTGATGGGCCGCGATGCCCGCATGTGGGCCGGCAAGGGCGCGCCGGTCGGCCGGAAGGAGCCCGCCGAGTCGCGCAGTCCATCGCCTGCCGAACTGCACCGCCTGCCCGAGACGCGCGCGAGCGACTGATGGGCGTCGATAGAGCCCAGCTGGCGGCGTGGGCAGACTCGCCGGCGGCCTTCGTACGCGAGCAGTTCGGCGTCGTGCCCGACAAATGGCAGGAAGAAGTGCTGGAAGCTTTCCCGCGCCATCCTCGGATTGCCATGAAGGCCTGCAAGGGGCCGGGCAAGACGGCGGTGCTGGCCTGGCTCGCCTGGAATTTCCTGGCGACGCGGGCGGACCCCAAGATCGCTGCGACCTCGATCACCCAGGCCAATCTCAACGACAATCTCTGGGCGGAGATGTCGAAGTGGCAGCAGCGCTCGTCCTATCTGCGCGATCACTTCGAATGGGGAAAGGAGCGCATTGCCTGCCGGGGTCGTCCGGAGAACTGGTGGATGTCGGCGCGCACCTGGAACCGCACCGCCGACAAGGGCCAGCAGGGCAACACGCTGGCGGGCCTGCATGCCGATAACATCATGTTCATCCTCGACGAGAGTGGCGGCATCCCGGAAGCGGTGATGGCGACGGCCGAGGCGGCGCTGGCCTCGTGCAAGGACGGCCACATCGTGCAGGCGGGCAACCCGACCCATCTTGACGGCCCGCTCTACCGCGCCTGCACTTCGGAGCGGCGCCTGTGGCACGTCACGGAGATCACCGCCGATCCCGACGATCCCAAGCGCTCGACGCGCGTCAAGGCCGAGTGGGCGAGGGAGCAGATCGAGAAATACGGTCGCGACAATCCTTGGGTGCTGGTCAACGTCTTCGGCCGCTTCCCGCCGTCATCGCTCAACACGCTGATCGGACCCGATGAATGCCTCGACGCGACCAGGCGCACCTACCAGCCGGGGGATTACGAGCGGGCGCCCAAGGTGCTGGGCGTCGACGTGGCGCGCTTCGGCGACGATGCCTCGGTGATCTTCCCGCGCCAGGGCCTGGTGGCCTTTGCGCCGCAAAAGTTCCGCAACTTCAACGGCACCCAGGGGGCGGGTGCGGTGGCGCGCAAGCTGATCGACTGGAACGCCAACGCGGTGTTCATCGACGACACCGGGGGCTGGGGCGCCTCGTGGATCGACCAGCTGCAGCGGATGGGCCACGCGCCAGTCGCGGTCGGCTTCGCCACCCGCGCCAGCGACCCGCGCTACGACAACAAGCGCACGGAGATGTATTTCGAGGCGGTTGAGTGGATCAAGCGGGGCGGGGCGCTGCCGGCGAACTGTCCCGAGCTGATCGCGGTACTCTCGCAGACCACCTACTCGTTCCGCGGCGATCGTCTGCTGCTCGAGCCCAAGGAACAGGTCAAGCAGCGCCTGGGCGGTTCGCCCGACGACGCCGATGCCTTCGCGCTCACGTTTGCGCAGCCGGTGGCGGAGCGGCCGGTCTACGCGGATCGCACGATGCAGGATTACGCGATCATGCAGCGTCGGAGGCGGCCGGCGATGTGCATCACGGAGTACGATGTGTTGGAGGACTCTTGACCCCTCCGTCTCGGTATGACCGCGACACCTCCCCATTTGAATGGGGAGGGAAGCTTTCCTCCCCTGTCAACGGGGGAGGTGTCGGCGTCTTACGCCGACGGAGGGGTCATAAATGCCACCCTTCAAATCGGCACGATCGACCGGTGCTTGGATGGATGGTCATCCGGCCGGCGCGGCCGGGTTTGGGCGAAGATCTCGATCAGCCGGGTGCGGGTGTCGCGCGGGTCGATGATGTCGTCGACGCCAAAGCCCTCGCCGGCGCGCAAGGCTCCGATGCGCGCGCGCGTCTCGTCGATCATCTCCTGGCGGCGCTTCATGGGGTCGGGCGCGCGTTCGTATTCCTTGCGGAAGGCGACGTCGATCGCGCCCTCGATCGACATGGCGCAGATTTCCGCGGTCGGCCAGGCCAAGCAGGCGTCGGCGGCAAAGCTGCGGCCGCCGTTCATGGCGAAGTAGCCCAACCCATAGCCCTTGCGCAGCACGACCGAGATGCGCGGCACGCTCACATGCCCCCATTCGAAGATCAGTTTGGCGCTGCGCCGGCCGAGGTTGGTGCGCTCGGCGCCCGAGCCGATCGAGAATCCCGGCACGTCGATGAACGACACCAGCGGCAGGCCATAGGCGTCGCACAGGGCCAGGAAATGCGCACCCTTGTCGCAGGCGTTGGCGTCGAGCATGCCGCCCAGCCGCAGCGGCTGATTGGCGATGAAGCCGACCGGTTTTCCGCCCAGCCGCGCGAAGGCCGTTACCAGATTGCCGGCGAAGGTGGGCTTGAGTTCAAACACGCTGCCGACGTCGGCCACCATCGCCAGCACCTTGCGCACGTCATAGACCTTGCGCGCCGAGGTCGGCACGAGATCGAGGANNTAGGACAGGAAGCGCTTGGCGGCGGCGAAGGCTGCGTCCTCGTCGTCGACGCCGAGATCGGCGAGACCGACCTTGTCGACCTGCAGGTCGGCGCCGCCGAGGCTCAGATTATCGGTGTCCTCGCCGGTCGCGGCCTTGACCAGCGCGGGTCCGGCGAGGCCCATGGTCGAGAGGCCGCGCACCATGACCACGAAGTCGGCGAGGCCGGCGTAATTGGTCGGGCCGGCAAAACCCGCGCCCAGCATCAGCGCCACCATCGGGATCCAACCGGAGGCTCGGGCAAAATTGTGGAACATGCCGTTGGCATGGGCGAAGTGGCGCGAATCCTGGCCGTCCTGGATGCGATGCCCGCCGCCGTCCAGCACCATGACCAGCGGCAGGCCGCGCGTGATGGCAATTTGCAGTGCGCGTTGGGTCTTGGCGCTGCCCAGCTTGCCGATGCTGCCGCCATGCACGGAGAAATCCTGCGAGAAGATCACGACCGGCCGTCCGTCGATCGCCGCCGTGCCGACCACGACACCGTCGGCCGGCGTTTGCGTCCGCGCCCGCGCCGACGCCTCGGGACTGTCGTCGTCCTGCTCGGGCGTCGCCAGCGCGCCCATTTCGCGGAACGAGCCTTCGTCGATCAGGCGAGCCAGCCGCTCGCGTGCGCTCAGCCGCCCGCGCGCATGCACGCGCTCGACGGCGGCAGGGCGGGCGTCGTCGAGCAGAGCGGCGCGCGCCGTTTCGATGGCGGCGATCAGGTCGGCGATGCGGGGAGGAGGGTTGGTCATGTCTGGCGCATTATAAGGACTTGTGTGAGGCTTGCCGGACAAATGAATCTGGGAGGAACGGTCATGAAAATCGGACGACGCACTCTGATGGCCGCGGGCGCCATCGCCCTCGGCCTGGCGACGACTTTCGCTGTACATGCGCAGACGCCGGCGATCGCCAAGGTCTCCGATGTCGCGGGATCGTGGACCGGCTATGTCATGCCGTCCGGCCCGAAGCTGGAACTGACGGTCCAGCCCGACGGCAAGTTCACCCTGGCGCAGATCCTGTTGACCCAGCTCGACAACAGCGGCGTGGCCACCGTCAAGGACGGCGCCCTCGTCCTGCCGCTGCCGGTGGGCGGCGCCACGTTCAAATTGACCGCCGACGGCAAGTTGACCGGACCTTATTCAGGCGAGCGCCTCAAGGGCACGGCGACACTCACCAAGAAGTAGGCGCGGCGCTAGAAGCGGCGGCCGACCGTGATGTCGTGCGAGCCGGCGGGCAGGCTGAGGAAATCACCGTCGGCGGCGACCCTGAGCGGGCCGTCGTAGAGGGTCGGTGCGCCGCCGAGGAAGGCCTTCTCCATGCCGGGCACCGGCAGCGGCGGCACGATGTGGTTGAGCAGCAGGTAGCCGACCTTGGCATCGCGCGCCGTTTCGGCGGCCTGTTCGGGCGAGGAATGGTAGTCGACGATGTCGGCCATGATTTTTTTCAGGTTGGCGCGGCCCGCCTCTGCGGCACCGGCCTCGAGCATCGCCACCAGGCGAGCAGACAACGCCTCATGGACCAGCAGGTCGACGTTGGCCGCCTCGCGCTGCACGGCGCGGCCGACTTCCTGGTGTCGCCGCTCAGCACCACGCTGCGGTCCTTGTAGCGGATGCGATAGCCGACCGCGGGATGGACCGGATCGTGGTCGACATCGAAGGCCACGATCTCGAGGTCGGGCTCCTTGACGAGCGTGATCCTGTGCTCCGGCCCGGTGTCGAACGGCAGCGCCCTGCCGCCGAAGCCGCCCGGCGGCACGGTCGCAGCACCATGGTGGGCAACGCGATAGCCGCGGTCGAGCGAGTAGGCCTGCAGGAAGCCCGCCACGACGGTCTCGACGCTCGCCGGCCCATGCACCGGAACGGGCTGGGTGTTGGCGGCCGACACCCAGCGCTGCAGCATCAGCTCGCCCAGCGCATCGATATGGTCGGAGTGGAAGTGCGTGAGAAACACCGCCTCGACCTGGCCTGTATTGAATCCCATGCGGGCAATGTTGCGCACGCTGCCGCTGCCGGTGTCGAACACGAACAGGCGCGAGCCCGCGACCACCAGGGTGCACGGCCCCGCCCGCTTCTCGTCGGGGAAGGGCGAGCCCGAGCCGCACACGCCGACATGCAGGCCATCGGGCAGGCTGGTCAATGGATCGGCGGCCATGCGGCCGGCCAGCGCGCGCTTGGCCACGGCGACGCTGAGCGGGGCGCGGAAGAAGTAGGCGGCTGCGGCGGCGACGGCCACGACGAGCAGCGCCGATGCCAGGATCCTGCGGGTCTTCGCGGAGCTCTCCTGTGACGGCGGCGATAGACAATGACCGCGGCGAGGACGGCAAGGCCTGCCAACAGACCGATCACGGGAAGCGTGAACCGCGAGATGAGGACGTTCACCACGGCGTTGATCAGGACCTGCCGCGTCGGCTCGTAGCCCTCGGGCATGGGCAATACGCCATTGGCCTTGGCGTAGGCCGCGTAGTCGGCCTGCATCGCCGCGAAGACCGCCGGCAGCTGGTCGCGCAAGTCCTTCGTCTCGCCGGGGTCCGTGGCGATGTCGTAGAGGTGCCATTGGCCGTCGCCGACCGGCGGGATGTTCTTCACCAGCTTGAGGTCGCCCTTGAAGAGCGCCTGGTTGCCCGACAGCTCGTAGCCGATCGGCTCGTCGACCGGATGGACGCGCGCCGCCTCGCCGCGCAGCACCGGCAGCAGGCTGCGGCCGGACATGGCCTCGACCGGCCGGCCGTTGTAGCTCGGCCCCGGCCGCGCCACCCGGGCAAGATCGAGCAGCGTGGGCGCAATGTCGTTGATGTGGGCGAAGCTCGGCTGGATGGTGCCCGGCTTGAGGCCCGGCACGCCGGCCACGATCAGCGGCACGCGCAGGCCGCCCTCGCCGGCATAGAACTTATAAGTATAGAGCGGCGATGCCGCCGCACTCGCCCAGCTCGGCCCGAGCACCGAGTAGGCGCCCTTGGCGCCGAGACTGTCGATGTCGCGCCTGTACTGCCAGTCGAGCCACAGCCGGCCGACCAGCGAGGCGTAGGGGTCCGACGCCTCCGCGCCGTTGTCCGACAGGAAGACGAACACGGTGTTGTCGTAGGCGCCGCTCTCCTTCAGGTAGGCGATCAGGCGGCCGACATGGTGGTCCATCGCTTCGGCCATGCCGGCGTACACTTCCATGCGCCGCACCTGGTATTGCTTGTCGGCTTCGCTCAAGGCGTCCCAGTCGGCCGTGGTGGCCATCGTCACCATGGCGGCGTCCTTGGGCACCAGTCCAAGCTCGGCCGCCTTGTCGCGGCGCTTCTGGCGCAGCGCCGTCCAGCCGGCCGCGTAGACGCCGCGGTACTTGTCGATGAACTCACGCGGCGCCTGGACCGGGATGTGATTGGCCTGGAAGGCGACCTAGGCGAAGAACGGCTTGTCGTCTTTGGCGCCCGACCGAATGTAGTCGATCGCCCGGTCGACGAAGTACTGCGAGGAATAATAGTCGGCCGGCATCGCGGCTTCCCTGCCGTCCTCGAACCAGTAGACCTTGTCGGTGAGATCGAGATAGCGCTGGGCGGTGTCCCAATTGTCCGAGCCGCTGTCGCCCTGCACGATCGAGCGATCGAAGCCGCGCCGATTGGGCAGATTGTGCGGCTCCTTGCCGAGATGCCACTTGCCGGCGGCATAGGTGCGGTAGCCGTTGTCCTGCAGCAGGCTCGCCACGGTGACGACATTGGTGTCGAGCACGCTGAGATAGCCCGGCCGGCCGACATGTTCCGGTGGAATGGTCTCGCGCATGTTGCCCACGCCATTGCGGTGATTGTCGACGCCGGTCATCAGCATCGAGCGCGTCGGCGAGCACGAGGCGGTGACGTGGAAGTTCGAGAAGCGCGCGCCGTGCCGGGCGAGCTCATCGATGTTGGGAGTGGCGATCTCGCTGCCGTAGGCGCCGACATCGGTGAAGCCCCAGTCGTCGGCCACCAGCACGACGATGTTGGGCCGTGCCGGCTGGGCGAAGGCGGCAGCGGAAATAACGCTGAAGCCGAGGGCCAGAAGCCACCTCATGCGGCCTCCGTACCAGCCGTCTTCAGGAGCGCGTCGCGCACCGCCCACAGGCGATCCTGTCCCCATACCACGGTGTCGCGAACCCGAAACGACGGCACGCCCCACAGGCCCATGCCGAACAGCTGCTGGCGGTTCTGCTCCGCCGTCGTGCGCCACGCCTCGTCCTTGAGGGCCGGGCGCGCGTCGGCCCAGCCGAGGCCGGACCGCTCGACAATCCGGCGCAGTCCGCGATCGCTTGCGGCATGGATGCCTTCAGCCCAGACGCCCCGCATGAAGGACAGCACATACGCCTGGCCGCGGCCGGCGCGTTCGGCGAAGGGGATGAGCGCCAGCCCGCGTTCGGCAGGACGGCCCAGCGGATCGCTCACCCTGCCGAAGGGAAGGGCCCGCGCATGAGCCTCCCTCGCGGCGTCCAGGCTGATGTAGAGGCTCTTGGCGGCCGGCACCGGCAGCCCACGCATCACCATCGGCAATACGTAGCGCAGCCTGATCGGCGCGCCCGTGAGACGGCCGAGCTCGAAGACGCGCGGCGCCACGATCGCCGAGTAGGGGCTGCGCAAGGAAAAGAAGAACTCGATCGGCGGTGGATTGGCGATCCGCACCGGCGCCGTCAAGTCGACATCGGGCGGGAACATCAAGTCGTCGACGCCGAGGCGTTGCGCGCCGAGTTCCTGCAAACGGCGTTCGAGGTGGTACAGCCGGTCGAGCCCCCAATACCACTCGCCGCCATAGAAAAGAGTGGCGCCGAGATAGTGGCCGAGCCTCGCTCGCAGCTTCTGCGAAGCCTCGAGGTGCGCCGCGACGGCGGCGGGTTCGGCAGTCGGCAATGTCTCATCACGCCACAGGCGCGTCGACAACGCGGCCGCCACATCGAGGAAGGCTGCCGTCTCGCACGCACCGACCAGCAGCCGGGTGACGCTGTCGACGGCCGTTGGCGACGGCTGCCGGCCCGGGTCGCGGAAATCCAAACCCCAGTGCTTCGCCAGCAACTGTGCATCCTGGCGACTGTAGGCGATCAGCTTGTCGGGTTCGGGCGCTGCGTCGCGTCGCGTCGGGCCGACGACATGGGGCACGACCTCGAGGTCGTAGCGTTGCCCCAGCTGGGGCAGCGCGGCGACGACCAACGCGCTGTAGGGATCGTCGACCTGATGGAAATAGTGGACCTCGTGCCGTTTGCCGCCGGCCACCCGCGTCCGCTCGGCACGGGCTCGCTGCGCGACGACCCGCTCGCGCGACAGGTAACGCTGGGAAAGGATCGGCCCGATCAGGCTCGTGATCGACATCAGGCGTCCGTCACGCGCGGTCGTTCATGGGCCGGGCGCCGCCAGGATGGTGCGGAAGCCGAGGTGACTGGCGCCGAGGTCGTCGTCCTGCGGCTGGCGCGCGCCGGAGCGGTAGCGCAGGCAGTAGTCGGGCGAGCACAGGAACGAGCCGCCCTTGATGACGCGCTGGCCGGACGAAGTCTTGCGCATGTCGGGCGGGACCTGGTCGGGCGTCCCGGCGATCGGTCCATTGTGGTTCGGCGTGTAAGCGTCGGAGGTCAGTTCCCAGACGTTGCCGATCATGTCGAACAGGCCCAACGCGTTCGGCGCATAACACCCCACCGGCGCCAGCCCGGTGAAGCCGTCGTCGGCGGAGTTCAGCATTGGGAACACGCCTTGCCAGGTGTTCGCTCCCTTGGGTTGCTCGTGGTCCTGTCCGGCACTTGCCTGACCCGCGCGGGCTGCCCATTCCCACTCAGCTTCGGTCGGCAGGTCGCTTCCCTTCCAGCGCGCGTAGGCCTTGGCGTCCTCGAACGTCACCGCCACCACCGGGAAGGAGCCGCGGCCGGCGATCGTCGTCTGCGGCCCGCCGGGATGGCGCCAGCTAGCGCCGGGGATGAAGCGCCACCATTGCGTGACGTCGCCGCGACGATTGACCGCTTTGGGCGGCACGAACACGACCGCGCCGGGCTCGCGCATTTCCGGCGGCAGGCCGGCGACCAGCCGGGCATCCACGGGCCGCTCGGCCGCGGTGACGTAGCCGGTGGCCAGCACGAACTCGGCAAACTGCTTGTTCGTCACTTCGGTGCGGTCCATCCAGAAGCCGGCGACCGAAACGGGGCGAATCGGCAATTCCTCGGCGTAGACCGAGTCGCCCAGGTCGAAGCTGCCGCCCGGCACCCACACCATGCCGGGATGCGGCGACGCGCGATCCTGCTGGGGCATGGCGCATGACAAAGGCCCACCGCTGGCGCCGCTGGCTGGCCCTTCGCCGAGGCACAGGCTGGCCCCGCCGACGGCAAGGACGATTGCCGCGACCGCGAGTATCGATTTATGCGTCGACAGGAACATCAGTTGTACCAGTAGGTGTACTCGTCCGTGGGCTGTGCCTTCTGATCCAGAGTCTTGTCGATCAGAATCGGAAATTCGATGAACGACGGCCACAACGGCGGCGGCATCTCGGCATGGTGTGCCGCCAAGAGCGCCGCCAGCTCCGCCAGTTTCTCCGGCTGTTTGGCCGCGAGGTCGACCTTCTCAGTCGGGTCGCGGTTGAGATCGAACAGCCAGCTTCGATGGGGGCGCTCGGACACGATCAGCTTAAAGCCCTTGTCGAGCACCGCGCGGTACGGACCGTCGCGCCAGAACAGTGGGCGTGGCGCCTGCGCCGTCGGACTGCCGGTAAGGAAGGGCAGAAGATTGACCCCGTCGATCGGACGATCCGTCGGCAGGCTGGCGCCGGCCGCAGCGACCACCGTCGGCAGGATGTCGATGTTGGAGACCGGCGGTTCGTACTGCGTGCCGGGCGCGATGTGGCCCGGCCACTTGGCGACGAAAGGTACCCGCACGCCGCCTTGGAAGAAGGTGAGCTTCCAGCCGCGGTAGGGCTTGTTGACCTCGGGCAAGCCGATGTAGCCCGGCGCGCCATTGTCGCTGGTGAAGATGACGATGGTGTTGTCCTCCAGCCCCTCGTCACGCANNCCGGTTGCGGTTGCGCTTGATCGCGGTCACCGCCTCGTCGGTGAAGTAGTCGGTCAGGTACTTGTTGGGCTCGAACCACTTGCCGGCGTTGTAGCTCACGCCAAAGCGCATGTTGGGCCACAGGAACTTGTCGATCGGATCGAACTCCTGTTTGGCGTTGACGACGTTGGCGTCGTTCTCCGGCAGATAGAGCCCGCTTTCCATGAACAGGCTCTCGTCGAAGCCCTGGTTGTTGGGCCGCATCTCGGGCGTGCTGCCAAGGTGCCATTTGCCGATATGAATACTGTGATAGCCGCGCGTCTTGAGCAGCTCGGCCACCGTCTGCTCGGACGCCGGCATGCCGAGATCGTTGAAGGGCTTGGCCTGATCGGCCTTTCCCTGGTCGATGATCAACGGATAGAGGCGGTCGGAGTCGGCGTAGAGTTCACTCGTGACCTTGGCCATCGAGCCGGGCGTCGGCGTGAACTCGAGCCCGAAGCGCCACGGATAGCGCCCGGTCATCAATGCCGCGCGCGACACGGTGCAGACGGCGCTGCCAGCGTAGCCCTGGTCGAAGCGCACGCCGTCGCGGGCGATCGAATCGATGTTGGGTGTGGGCACGCCCTGCGCTCGGTAGCCGCCGCCATGCGTGGTGACGTCGTTGATGCCGAGATCGTCGGCCAGGATGACGACGATGTTCGGAGGCCGTTCGGCCGGCGGCTTGTCGGCCTTGGCGGGCCCCTCCATCCACGGCACCGGCCGATAGGCGCCGCGCGGATGGACGATGTCGGTGTACCAGCCCAGCGAGTGCTGCAGAATGATCATGCGCTCGGCATAGGCGAGGCCGCCAAGACCGGCGATCACCACGGCCGCGGTAATCAGGATTTTGCGCCGTCTCACGGCAGGCCGCCCGCGTCGGCGGTCAAGGCGCGCGCGATCAGGCTCATCGTGCGGCGGGCTTGGGCGACCGACAGGCGCTGGTCGACGCGCAGCCGCCGCCAGCTTTCGAAGCTCAGAACAAGGTCGAGCGCGTCGACAAGCGTCGGCTCGCGCGCCATCGACGGCGGCAGCACGGCGGCAAGGCTTTGCCGCTGTTGCTTGACCAGCCGGTCGTGTTCCTGCTGCAGGAAGACCGAGCCGTGACGCCGCGCATCGGCAGCGCTCTTGTAGGGCAGCATCTGTTCGAAGACGTCCGCACGGCGCTCGATCAGGGACTCGAGCCGTTCGCGCCAGGTTTTACCCTCGAGCGCGGCTTCCACGAGCGGATGCAGCTCCGCTCGCTTGGTCGCATTCATCTCGCGGAAGAGACTGTCCATGTCGTCGAAATGCCGAAACACAGTGCGCAAGCCGACCTTCGCCTCGGTCGCCACTTCCTCGGCGCCGGGCGAGGGGTTGCCGGCGCCGACCAGAGCCAGCATCGCCGCGACAATGCGGCGGCGGTTCTCCAGCCCGCGCGCGCTGCGGCCGTCGATGCTGATGACTTCGCCTGCGGCCCCGGTCATCTAGCGGCTCTGCCGGATGAAGCCATCCACCAGATCGGCGATCTCGCTCGGGCAATCCTCCTGCAGGAAATGGCCGCCCGGCAGCGTCACATGCGGCCGGCCGCGTGTGCCCGGCACCCGCGTCTGAAAGACCTTTTCGCCGCCCTTGGTGACCGGATCGCCGTCGCTGAAGGCGGTCAGGAACGGCTTGTCGAAGGCTTCGAGCACCTTCCACGCCGCCTTGTTCTCCGCGACGGAGGCGTGCTGCGGCGTGATCGGCACCAGGGCGGGGAAGCGGCGCGCGCCGGCCTTGTAGGACTCGTCGGGAAACGGTGCGTCGTAGGCGGCTTTTTCTGCCGCACTCAATTCGCGCTTGGTGCCCATGTTGAGGATGTCGCCGGTCGGAAACACCGGGACGCTCTGGCTCATCTGCAGCCACAGGTCGAAGCGCTTCGACGAGCCTTCGCCGGTCGGCAGGCCGGTGTTGGCCACGATCACGCGCTTGAACCGGTCGGGATAGGCCGCCACCAGGCGCAGTCCGATCAACCCGCCCCAGTCCTGGCAGAACAGGGTGATGTCGCTCAGCGCCTTGGCCTCGAGCCAATCGCTCATCCATTTGACGTGGCGCTCGTAGGTGTAGTCGGCCTGCGCCGCCGGCTTGTCCGAGCGACCGAAGCCGACCAGATCGGGCACGACCACCCGATGGCCTTTCGCCACAAGCGCGTCCACGATCGCGCGATAGAGATACGACCACGACGGCTCGCCGTGCATCAGAACCGGCGGCGCGTCGCTGGGACCGACATCTATGGCGTGGATCCTGAGCGCGGTGCCGTCGGCATCGATGATATCCGTATAGGTCGGCGCATAGGCAAAGCCCGGCAGATCGGCAAATCGATGGTCCTGTGTCCTCAGCACTTGCATGGCCATCGCTCCACCCCCGGGGGAAAATAAAGTGGCATTTTACGTGTCACTATATCACCGAAGCATCAAGCCGTGCGCTTCGACGCGACTTTCCTTGGCTGTTTACCCCTCGGCGATATGGGCGCACCTTGGGTCGCTGTTGCCGACGAGGCAGCCGGCGCCAGCGATGAAGCCACCTTTTCTGCCACGCCTCCTCATTCCCCGCCTGCCGTTCTATTACGGTTGGGTCGTGCTGGGCTGCGTGTGCCTGGCCGGCTTTGCGCGGCAAGGTCCGGCGGTGGCGGTGCTGTCGATCTTCGTGGCGCCAATGACGGGCGCGTTCGGTTGGTCGCGCACCGAGATTTCGGGCGCCGTGTCGCTGGGCGGCGTGCTGGCGGCGGTGATCTCGCCGATGTTGGGTCCGGTGCTGGATCGCCGCGGCGCACGCCTCATCCTGTGCCTGGCCGTGCTCGGCACCGGGCTTTCAACCATGGCGCTCTCGCTCACCCAGTCGCTGCTGATGTTCTATCTGCTGTTCTGCTTTGCACGCATGGTGTGGGCGGGACCGTTCGATCTCGGCCTGTATGGCGCGCTCAACAACTGGTTCGTGGCGCGCCGCGCCCGCGCCAACTCGCTCGCCACGCTGGCCCAGATGTCGGGCCTCGTGGCGATGCCGTTGATCGCCCAGTTCGCCATGCAGGGCAGCGACTGGCGGGCCGGCTGGGTGGCGATCGGGACCACGGTCCTGGTGGTCGGCTTCCTTCCGGCCTGGCTGTTGCTGGTCCGTCGCCCGGAAGACGCCGGGCTGTTACCGGACCGTCTCGTCAGTCCCACCGGGCAGGCCGCGCCGGAGCCGCGCTTCAGCCGGGCCGAGGCGATGCGCACGCCGGCCTTCTGGCTGCTCGCGCTCTATACCGTGCTGGTCTATCCGGTGCAGGCCGGCGTCAGCCTGCACCAGGCACCGCATCTGATCGAGCAGGGGCTCTCGCCGATCGTCGCCGCCACGGTGATTAGCTTCTTTTCCGCGATGTCGGCCGTGGCAAGCTTCGGCATCGGCTTCCTGCCGCGGCGCTGGCCGGTGCGCTTCGCCATGTCGCTGTCGGGTGCGCTGCTGGCCATCGGTACCTTCGGTCTGATCGACATCGGCTCGGCCAAAACAGCCTATCTCGCCGCCGGCGTGTTCGGCCTCGGCATCGGCGGCGTGATGACCCTGTTGCCGATGGCCTGGGCGGATTATTTCGGGCGCGAGAGCTACGGCGCCATCCGTGGCGTAGCCTTGTCGATGCAGGTGCTCGCGCAGGCATCGGGCCCGTTGCTGTCGGGCGCGCTGCGCGACTGGACGGGAAATTACACCTGGTCCCTGTTGGTATTCGGCGTTCTGGCGGCGCTGGCCGCCGGGGCAGCGATTGTGGCGCGGCGGCCGCATGTTCTCGCGTAGTCCACATCGACCTTGGTCGGGGTAGGGTTGCGACAGATCGCCGGCTCGCTCGACTTGCACACCGAGTGTCAGGCCCGTAGGCTTCCACCGGCCCGCAAAGAGGCTGCGCCGTCACACGGCGGCACGATGAGGAAACAGGCTTCACACAAGGACTTGATGCTGCCGGCGCACCTTTCAGCAGGGCTTCGATAGCCCGCGCGAGGCAGCGCCTGCCGGCACGGAGAGGCCGCATGCCGCCATTGCTGGAGGTGAAAGGGCTCCATACCGAGTTTCGCACCGGTGCAGGACTGGTGCGGGCGGTCGACGGCATTTCCTACACCGTCGAGCACGGCGAGACGGTGGCTATTGTTGGCGAGAGCGGTTCGGGCAAGTCGGTCGGTGCACTGTCGATCCTGCGCCTCATCCCTGATCCGCCGGGGCGAATTACTGACGGCGAGATCCTGTTCAACGGCTACGACCTGCGCCGCCTGTCCGAGCCGGAGATGCGCGAGATCCGCGGTCGCGACATCGGCATGGTGTTTCAGGAGCCGATGACCTCGCTCAACCCCGTGCTGACCATCGGCCGCCAGATCACCGAGGTGCTGGAACAGCATCAGGGCGCGGACGGCTCGGCAGCGCAGCGGCGCGCCCTGGAGTTGCTCGACCTGGTCGGCATCGCCGACGCCGGCCGGCGGCTGCGGCAGTACCCGCATCAGCTTTCCGGCGGTATGCGCCAGAGGGTGATGATCGCCATCGCGCTGGCCTGCAGTCCTAAGTTGATCATCGCCGACGAGCCGACGACAGCACTCGATGTGACGATCCAGGCACAGATCCTCGAGCTGATGAAATCGCTGACGCTTAAGCTCAACGTGGCGCTGATCGTCATCACCCACAATCTCGGCGTGGTCGCCCGCTATGCCAGCCGGGTGAACGTCATGTATGCCGGCCGCATCGTCGAAGCTGGCAGCGCCGAAGACATCTATCACGACCCAAGGCATCCCTACACGATCGCCCTATTGAAATCGGTGCCAAGGCTGGATCAGCCGCGACGGGCGCGTCTCGACCCGGTGGATGGCCAGCCGCCGGATCTCACGAAGCTGGACGGCGGATGTTCCTTTCGTCCGCGTTGCCGATATGCCGTCGAGCAATGTAGCCAGGCGCGACCGCCGCTGGCCTCGGTCGGCGGGGGCGGCCATACGGCCGCGTGTTTCAGAAGTGCCGACTTGGTTGCGGCGCGGGATGTCGCGGCATGAGCGTCGCTGGGACCGCGACACCGCTTCTCGAGGTGCGCCGGCTTGCCATGCATTTCCCGATCTCCGAGGGGATCTTGGTGTCGCGCAAGGTCGGCGACGTCAAAGCCGTCGACGGCGTCGACTTCACGATCAACAAAGGCGAAACGCTCGGCCTGGTCGGCGAGAGCGGCTGCGGCAAGACCACGACCGGCCGCTGCATCCTGCGTCTCGAGCGTCCGACGGCCGGCCAGATCCTGTTCGATGGCGTCGACATAAGTCGCCTCGAGCGCAAGCAGCTGGTCGCCATGCGGCGGCGCATGCAGGTGATCTTCCAGGACCCCTACAGCTCGCTCAATCCGCGCATGAAGGTGGGCGACATCATCGCCGAGCCGATCAAGGTGCACGGCGTCGAACCGGACGCCAACCGGCGCCGCGCCCGCGTGCGCGAGCTGCTATCGGTCTGCGGCCTCGACCCCAAGTTCGTCGATCGCTACCCGCACGAAATGTCTGGCGGGCAGCGCCAGAGGGTCGGCATTGCACGCGCCCTGGCACTCGATCCGGAGTTCATCGTCTGCGACGAAGCTGTGTCGGCGCTCGACGTTTCGATCCAGGCCCAGGTGGTGAACCTGCTCGAGGACCTGCGCGAGCGCTTCAAGCTCACCTACCTGTTCATCGCCCACGACCTGTCTGTGGTGCGTCATCTCTGCCAGCGGGTCGCCGTGATGTATCTCGGTCGCATCGTCGAGATGGCCGAATGCGACGAGCTGTTTGACAATCCGCTGCATCCCTACACGCAGGCTCTGCTCGCCGCAGTGCCGGTACCCGATCCGCGGGTCGAGGCGACGCGCACCTTCCGTCCGGCGAAGGGCGAGGTGCCGAGTCCGATCAATCCGCCGTCCGGCTGCGTCTTTCATCCGCGCTGCCCGATGGCGGTCGAGGGCTGCAAGCGAGCGAGACCGGAGCTAACAGAGCTGCGGCCGGCCCACTGGGTTGCTTGCAGTGAAGTGAACTGAAGAACGGGGAAAAGACCGGGGACCACAAGAAACGAACCAAACAGGAGGAACTCATGGCTGTTCGACTGGGACTATGGGCGGCGGGCCTCGGCCTGGTGGCCGCCGTCGCCGCACTTCCCGCCGAAGCGCAGACGCCCAAGCGTGGCGGAATTCTCACCTATGTCATACCGGCCGACGCGCCGCCGAGCTTCGACGCGCATCGCGAGACGACCTATGCCACCATCCATGCCGCGGCGCCGTACTACAGCGTGCTCATCAGGGTCCCGCCGGACAACCCGGCCTCGACCACCGAGTTTGTCTGCGATCTCTGCACCGAGATGCCGACGCCGACCGACAGCGGCAAGACCTACACGTTCAAGATCCGCGAGGGCGTTAAATTCCACGACGGCAGTAAGCTCACGGCCCAGGATGTAGCGACGAGCTGGAACTATATCGTATTCCCGCCCAAGGGAGTCACCAGCGCGCGGGTCAGCTACTACGAGATGGTCGACAAGGTCGAGGCGCCCGACGATACAACCGTTGTGTTCCGCCTAAAGCGCGCGACGACCGCCTTCCTGCCGGCGCTCGCCGACCCCTACACGTGGATCTACAAGAAAGAGATCCTCGAAAAGGATCCGCACTGGTACGAGAAGAACGTCATGGGCTCCGGCCCGTTCAAGATGGTCGCCTACGAGGTCGGCCAGTCGATCAAGGGCGAGCGCAACAAGGATTATTACCACGAGGGCCAGCCCTACCTTGACGGCATCATCGGCATCTTCGCCGACAAGCAATCGGTCCGTGTCGACGCGCTTCGCGCCGACCGGGCCGCAATCGAGTTCCGCGGCCTGCCGCCGTCGGCGCGCGACCAGCTCGTCAAGGAAGGCGGCAAGGATATCGTCGTCCAGGACAGCGACTGGAACTGCGGCAACATCCTGACGCCCAACCACAAGAAGAAGCCGTTCGACGACGTCCGCGTGCGCCGCGCGCTGGCGCTCGCCATCGACCAGTGGAAGGGCGCCCCGGCGCTGGCCAAGATCGCCAATGTCCGCACGGTTGGCGGTATCGTCTTCCCGGGTTCGCCGCTGGCCGCCACCAAGGCCGAGCTCGAGCAGATGGCGGGCTTCTGGCCCGACATCGAGAAGTCGCGGGCCGAGGCCAAGCGCCTCCTGAAGGAGGCTGGCGCCGAGGGACTCAAGTTCGAGCTGCTCAACCGCAACGTCGACCAGCCCTACAAGTTCGTCGGCACCTGGGTGATCGGCGAATGGAAGAAGATCGGGCTGAACGTCGAGCAGAAGGTCGTGCCGACCGGCCCGTGGTTCTCCAACATGCGCGCCGGCACCTTCGACGTGGCGATGGAGGCCAACTGCCAGAGCGTCGTCAACCCGGTACTCGATACCGGCAAGTACCTGCCGTACAAGGTCTATCCTGAGAACTACGGCGGCTACGACGATCCCAAGTCGGTCGAGCTCTACGACAAGATGCAGACCGAGACCGATCCCAAGAAGCAGCGGGAAGACATGCGTGCCTACGAGAAGCACACGATGGACACCATGGTGCACGAGATCGTCCTGCTCTACTGGTACCGCATCGTGCTGGCGCGATCCTACGTCAAGGGCTGGAAGATCAGCCCCAGCCACTACTTGAACCAGGATCTCGCCAACATCTGGCTCGACAAGTCGCCGTGACAGAGTGAGGCGAGGCACATGCATCGCTATATCGTGACCCGTCTCCTGCTGGCAGTTCCGACGCTGGCAGGAGCGGCGGCCCTGGTCTTCATCCTGATGCGCCTGATCCCGGGCGACGTCTGCGTGATTCGCATGGGGGCGGGCGGGGCGCATGTCGATCAATCGATGGTCGACCTCTGCCACCAGCAGCTCGGCCTCGACAAACCGATGATCCTGCAGTTCCTGAATTTCCTATGGAGCTATGTCACCTTCGACTTCGGCACGTCGATGTGGTCGGGCAATCCGGTGACTCATGAGATCGCCCTGCGCCTGCCAGTGTCGCTGGAGGTCGCGATCATGGCGACGGTGATCGCCATCGTGATCGCCATACCGCTCGGCACCATCTCGGCCCTGAAGGAGAATACCTGGCTCGACCACGTGGTGCGCGTGACGGCGATCGCCGGTATCGCGACGCCGTCGTTCTGGCTCGGCATCATGTCGCTGATCCTGGTATTAAATATCAGCGCGATGACGAGCGGTAAGCCGTGGATGCCGCCCATCGACTACGTGCCACTGTGGCAGGACCCGATCCGCAATCTCTCGATGGTCCTGCTGCCGGCCATCACCGTGGGTTACCGCTACTCGGCGGTGACCATGCGCTTGACGCGCTCGGCCATGCTTGAGGTGATGCGCGAGGACTACATCCGCACCGCGCGGGCCAAGGGCCTGCTCGAGCAAATCATCGTCAACCGTCATGCGCTCAAGAACGCGCTCCTGCCGGTGGTGACCCTGATCGGCATCGAGTTCGCGTTCCTGATCGGCGGCCTGGTGATCACCGAGCAGGTGTTCAACCTGAATGGCATCGGCCGGCTGCTGGTCCAGGCCGTGCAGAACCAGGACAACGTGCTGGCCCAGGCCCTGGTGATGCTGGTCGTCGCCGTCTTCGTCGTGACCAACCTTGTGATCGACGTGCTATACGCCTGGCTCGACCCGCGTATCCGCTTTTCGTGATGGAACGAAGATGACCGTCATCGCCCCCAATTCTGCCGAAACGCTCGCCGACGAGATGCTGTTGCGCAAGCGCGGCCCGCTGCGCGCCACCCTGGACTTTTGTCGCCGCAAGCCGCTCGGCACCCTGGGCCTAGCGATCATGCTGATCATGTTCGCGGCCGGTATATTTGCCGACTGGATCGCGCCGTTCGACCCCGAAGACAACGACTTCAACGCGATGATGCAGGCGCCGGACTGGCTGCATGTGCTTGGCACGGACCAGTTCGGCCGCGATATCTTCTCGCGCCTGGTGTTCGGCGCACGCACGGCAATGCTCGTGGGCTTCGGCGCCGCGGGCGTGGGTGGCGTCATCGGTCTGGTCCTGGGGGTCGCCAGTGCCTATTTCGGCGGCTGGTTCGACCTGGTCTTTCAACGCGTCCTCGATGTGCTGATGGCGTTTCCGTTAATCATCCTGGCGCTGGCGGTGGTTTCGGTGTTCGGCACCGGCGTCTTCAACGTCATCGTGGCCATCACCATCCCGCTTGTTCCCCGCTGCGGCCGCGTGGTGCGGGCGAGCGCGCTGGCGGTGCGCGAGGTGCCCTATGTCGATGCCGCGCGCGCGCTGGGCTTCGGCCACACCCGGATCGTGCTGCGCCACATGGTGCCTAATGTCGTGGCGCCGTTCCTGATCCTGCTGTCGGCCTTCGTCGGCCAGGCGATCCTGGCCGAGGCGTCGCTGTCATATCTTGGTCTCGGCGTGCAGGAGCCGGTGCCGGCCTGGGGGCTGATGCTGCAGGGCAGCGCCGAGGACTATGCAACCACGGCGCCGTGGATCGCTATCTTCCCCGGCCTTGCCATCGTGCTGACGGTGCTGGGGGCCAGCCTGTTCGGCGACGCCCTGCGCGACGCCATCGATCCCAAGCTGCGCGACCGCTAGAGTGATCTCATGTACACCCGTCGTGCGGTAACGCAGCTTCTGGCTCTTGGACTGCCGGGCATCGCGCTCGCCCAAGGAACCGCCAACAAGAGTCCAGGAGCGGAATGGGAACGAGCAACGTCAGCCGAAGCCGCAGGCTTTCGCTCGGCCGACCTCGAGGCAGTGGAAGCACGGCTTTTCGCCATGCCCACCACCGCCTTGATGGTCGTGTCATCCGGCAAGATCGCCTACAGCTACGGCGACATTGCGCAGGTGAGCTACCTCGCTTCGGCGCGCAAAAGCGTTCTATCGATGCTCTTCGGCAAATACGTCGCCAACGGCACGATCAACCTCGACCGCACGATGGCCGAGCTCGGCATCGACGAGAGCGACGGGCTGCTGCCGATCGAGAAGACGGCGCGTATCCGCGATCTCCTGATCGCCAGCTCCGGCGTCTACCATCCCGCCGGCAGTCCTGGCGACGATCCCAACTCGCCGCCGCGTGGCTCAAAACAGCCGGGCGCGTTCTTCCACTACAACAATTGGGACTTCAACGTTCTGGGAGCAGTGTTCGAGAAGCTGACCGGCAAGACGGTCTTCAAGGCTCTCGACGAAGATCTCGCCAGGCCGCTCGGCATGCAGGACTTCCAGCTCTCGCGCCAGCGCATGCTGGGGTTCGAGAGCCAGTCGTGCTATCTCGCCTACCATCTCTTTCTCTCGGGCCGCGACATGGCACGGCTGGGTCTCCTGATGGTGCGCGGCGGTAGCTGGAACGGCCAGCAGATCATTCCCGCCGACTGGGTCAAGGAAAGTACCAAGCCGAGAGTAGCGGCGGCGAATGTCGGCCGCGGAGGCGAGCTGGCCTATGGCTATCTGTGGTGGATCCCGGCGACGCGCACGTCGGCACCGTGGGCTGGGTCATTCATGGCGAGCGGCGCGTTCGGCCAGTTCATCCTGGTCCTGCCCACGATCGACACGGTCATCGTCCACCGCCGCGCGGTGACCGAGGAATATGCTCTGGCGCGCAATCTCGGAAAGACTAAGTACGAGCCCGTGCGGATTCAGGGCTCCGACTTCCTCAAGATTGCCGACATGATCGTGGCGGCACGTACCAGCTAACGCCGCTGAGCCTCGACGTTCTTGTCGATCCAGGCCAGCAGCCAGTCGGCGATCTTGAGGCTGTTGCGATCCTGCATCAGCATGTGGGAGTTGCCTTTGATGCCGAGCTCGGGCAGCACGACCGTCTCGACCTTGCCGCCGGCCTTGCGCGCCGCCTCGGCGAATTCGCGGCAGAGTTTCAGCCGGGGCGCCCAGCGCGGCGCCAGGTCGACGTAGTCGCCGAACAGGACGAGGATCGGCATCTTGAGATAGGGCGCCAGGTCGCCGGCCGGCGCCGGACAGCCGCCGGGCTCGATCGAAACGATGCCGGCGATGCCCTTGGTGTCGATCGCCGCTGCCTGGAACGGAAATTGGCCGGACGCCGAATGGCTGATCAGGATCGTGCCGCCGAGCTTGATCGCCAGCTGCGACAGCGCCGGCACGGTGGGATTGGGAGAGGGGAGGGTTGCGTTCCAGTCGACCACCATCTGCTTCCAGAACTCGTCCTGCGCCTCGAGCGGGAATTGCATGCCGAGGAACACCTTCGGGTACTCCGGACCGAAGCGGAAGATCGCCCAGGCGGCCTCCTGGCCAGCCGAGAAAATCGGCGGCGTCTTGTCGGGCGGTGTCTTGCCGAGCCTGACGCTGTTGATCAGCGACGGATCGGCGGCGGATCTTCCGCGCGAGACCTGGTCGACGACATAAGTCGGATGTCCCTTGCGGACGAAGTACTCGTCCCAACCCATGCGCCCGTCGGGCGTGGTCTCCCATGTCTTGCCGGTGAGGCAGCAGCCGTGGATCAGGGTTACGGCCAAGCGCTTGGCGGCCACCGGAATCTGGTAGTGCACGTACATCTGGTCGACGGTGATCGTGCCGGACGGAGCGTAGGCGGGCAGGGTCGAGAGCGTTTCCGATTTAACGTTGCGACCACCGACGAAAAAGCTGCCCTGGCCCTCGATCGTCAACGGTTCGGCCGCGGCGTGGGTCGCCAGCAGCAGGACAGACAGAAAGAACATCCTGGCGATCATGTGAGGCTCCCCAACCGAATCAGGTCGCCTTCTTGTTCAAGACCGCGAACCGGTCCTTCGGGGCCTGTTCACGGGCCTTGGGCCCGTAGGTGCCCATCTCGATCCTGTGCGGGATGGTCATCATGTAGTTCTTGAAGGCGCCTTCCATCGCTTGACGGAAGCCCTGTGCATTCTGCATTTCGTTCACCGACGCCTTGGCGAACTTGAGCGCGAACGGATCGCGCTCGGCAATCTGTTGTGCCAGCGCCATGGTCTCGGCCTCGAGCTTTGCCCGCGGCACGACGCGGTTCACCAGGCCCACTTTCTCGGCCGCGGTGGCCGACATGAAATCGCCGGTGAAGAGATATTCTTTGGCCTTGCGCGGGCCCAAGTCCCACGGCATCGAGAAATACTGCACGTGGGCGCCGCCCCACTTCACGGCGCGATCGGCGAACTGGGCGTCGTCGCTGGCAACGATCAGGTCGCAGGCTGAGGCGATCATCATGCCGCCCATGATGCAGTAGCCCTGGACCTGGGCGACCGTGGGCTTGGGCAGGTCGCGCCAGCGCATGGTGTTTTCGAAAAAGCGCTCCCAGATACGCCGGTACTCGCCCTTGAAGCCGGGCTCAAGCGACGTCTTTTTCTGGTCCGCCATCTCCTGCGGGCTGCCAAGATCGTGGCCGGCCGAGAAGTGCTTGCCGGCACCGGCCAGGATGATGACGCGCACCGCATCGTCGTCAACGGCACGGGCGAACGCGTCGTCGAGTTCCTCGAGCAGGACGCGGCTTTGCGCGTTCAGCACCTCGGGCCGGTTGGTCGTGATCTTCAGCACGGCGCCGGTGCGTTCGGTGAGGAGGGTCGAATAGTTCATGGCGACAGTCCTTTGCCCATGAGATCGACGAAGTTGTCGCAATAGAAGCGCTGCTTCTGCGCTTCCGTCGTGTCGGCTGCCGCCATCGAGGCCTCGAAGCGTTTGATCGGATTGCGGCCGCCCTCGACATGCGGATAGTCCGAGGAGAACAGGCAGACCTCGTCGCCCGAGTTGGCGATGATCCAGCCGACATCCTCGTGCGGGTAGGGCGTGACCCTGACCTGCCGCTTCACGAACTCGCTGGGCTTGAGCGACATCTTCTGCAGCCGCTCCTCATTCTTGTAGAAGGCGGTGTGCGCCGAATCCATGTTGCGCATCCAGCCCGGCAGCCACGACGCGCCCTGTTCGATGACGCCGAACTTCAGTTTGGGAAAGCGGTCGAGCACGCGGTCGACGATCAGCGCGGTCAGCGCTTTCATCGGCGGATAGGCGATAGCCATGTAGTCGATCGACTTGAAGTTGTCGTCGCCGCCGTGGAAATCGGGCACCGGCGGCCCGCCATTGTTGAAGTAGGCCTTTTCCAGCAGCACGCCGCCGCCGCCGACATGGAACAGGATCGGGATGCCGGCTTCCTCGGCCATCGCCCACAAGGGATCGAGGCCGATATGGCTGGGTGAATGGCCATCGGGGCAGCGCGACGGGATCAGCAGCCCCTTGGCGCCAAGGTCGATGGCGTCGCGCGCCGCCTTCCTCGTGAGGTCGAAGTCGGCCAGCGGCACGTAGCCCGTCGCCAGCAGGCGTTTGTCGCCGGAGCAGAACTCCACCATGTGGCGGGTGTGGGCGCGCGCCACGGCGTAGATCACATCGACGTCGCCTTTGCCTTCGAGCAGCGAGGAGAAGTTGAGCAGTGCCGTGGTGAACATAAGCTGACTGGCAAAGCCCAGCAGGTCGATCGAGCGCGAGCGATCCTCCTTGGTGTAGGAGCCGAGCGCATCCCAGTTTTTGCGCAGCATGATCTGCGATTCGTCGAACTCGGCACCAGTCTGGCCCGCCTCGGGAGTCATTAGCTTGTGCAGGCCGCGTCCGCGATCGTTGGGGAAGAGGACGTCGTCCGTGACGATCGGGCGATACTTCGCCTCGAGATGCCGACTGAGGAACCCCGGCACTTCCATGATGTGGGCGTCGGCGTCGTGAATGACGCGGCCGCTGGCGTAGGGCATCTTCCTCTCCGGTTCTTCTGTCGTTTGGCGGAGCTTAGCATGACCCCGGATATTTCGAAGGCGGTATGCAGCCTCCTCGCGGCGCGGAAATCGGGCATCCAGATGGCGCCACCCTTCGCCTTGCCGGATCGCGCTGCGGTCTATGCCATCCAGGACGGCGTCGCCAAGGCGACCGGGCCCGTCGCCGGCTGGAAGGTGGGCGCCCGTACGCCGACGGCCGCGCCCAATCCCGCGCCGCTACTGGCGGGCGCGCTGGTTGCTTCGCCGGCCAGGTTCGACGGTAAAGCCATGCATATGATCGGCGTGGAGGTCGAGATCTCCTTCCACCTCGCGCGTGACATCACGGCCCGCACCGAACCCGTGGGACGCGAGGAGGCGTTGGCGGCCGTCGGTGACGCTTTCATCGGCATGGAGGTGGTCGACACGCGTCTCGCCGACTTTCGGAAGGCCGATCCGGAGTGGCTCTTGGCCGACAACCAGATGAACCACGCGCTGGTGATCGGAGATAGTGTGAAGAACTGGCGCGGCCTCGACTGGGTGAACCTCGAAGTGAAGCTGGTCTTCGACGGCAAGACGATCGTGGAACAGAAGGGCGGGCTCGGTGCCGTCGATCCGCTGCGGCCGCTTGCCTGGATGATCGATCATGCCGTGCGCGAGCGCGGCGGTATCCGCAAAGGCCAGGCAATCACCACCGGGTCGTGGACCGGTTTGCGCTACTTCCCGCCCGGCACGCACGCGCGCGGCGAGTTCGCCGGACTGGGTGCCGTCGAGGCAAGCTTCTGACGGTTCGGCTGCGGCCGTAACGATGGACGGAGCCCAGGCGGCATGGTTCGCCCATGCAAAACGCCCTTCGTCTTTATGTCGTTGCTGTCCCCGCGCGGCCGAGCCTTGTCGCCACCCTCAGGCTATGGCGGCCCCGCAGCCGCACGCGACGGCAGCTCGCCACACTGGATACACGCGAGCTGGCCGACGTCGGCCTCAGCCGGGCCGATCAGGCGCAGGAATGCGCCAAGCGTTTCTGGCAGGATTAGTAGTCGTAGGGCCAGCCCAACGGGTAGCCGTCGCCCCACATGCCCCAGTCCCAGCTCGGGGAGTAGTAGTAATCGTCGGCGACCGCGACCTGCTCGTTGGCAAGTTTCTGGTCGAACACGCGGGCGCGATAGGCGGCATAGTTGGTCGGGTTGCCGACATAGAGGCAAACGCAGATCGTCGGATCGGCGTAGACATAGACCATCTTGTTGCCGCGGGTCTGGTGCGTGAACTTGTGCGGCGGCAGCTGGGCGAAGGCAGCCTGGCGCTGCGGCGTGTTGGCCGGCACGAACTTGAAGCCCGACGCGATCATCATGTCTTCCTTGCTCGCGACGGTCGTCTGAGACGTGGTCACGCAACCGGCCACTGCGGCGCACATCCCGAGAATGGCCAGAGTCGATCCGAAACGATTCATCGCTTTCTCCCTTTGGTCGACCTTCACTGTATCAGGCTCCGGTCCATTTTGGCGCACGCTTTTCGAGAAAGGCATCCATGCCCTCGCGGAAGTCGGCGCTGCCATAAGCCAGGCGGATGAGATCGTCGATATTCTCCGCGCCCAGCTTTGCCTGCAAGCGCCGCAAGGCTTCCTTGGTGACCTGGAGAGTGATCGGCGCATGGCCGGCCAGCGTCTTGGCCAGTTCCTCGGCGCGCGCGTGGAGCGCGGCGGTATCGGCCAGGAGTTCGCTCACCAGCCCGACCGACAACGCCTGCGGCGCGCCGATCAGCTTGGCGAGCAGGATCATCTCCTTCACCCGCTGCGGGCCGATCAGTGCCGCCAGCCGGGCATAGTTGGCCATCGATAGGCAGTTGCCGAGCGTGCGCGCGATGGGGAAGCCGAACTGGGCGTTGGCCGCCGCAATGCGGAAGTCACAGACGGCGGCGATCGCGGCGCCGCCGCCGGTGCAGAAACCCGAAACGGCGGCCACCGTGGGCACCGCGCAGCGTTCGATGGCGTCGAGGATGCGGTCCATCTTGCGTTCGTAGGCGATGCCGTCCTCGCCGCCCTTGAAATTCTTGAACTGCGCGATGTCTGTACCCGCGGCGAAGGCTTTTTCGCCGGCGCCTGTGATCACCAACGCCTTGGCCTCCTTGGTTCGGCCGATGCGGACACAGATTTCGGCTAGTCCTTCATACATGGCGAAGGTCAGCGCATTGCGCGCCTGTGGCCGGTTGAAGGTGATCCAGCCGACATCGCCGCGCTTGTCGTAGAGCAATTCTTGGGTCATGTCAGACACCAGCATGGCATTGGAACGGCTCCTCAAGGGTTTCGCGGACTTCCGCCTGGGTTATTACCGCGAGCATCTCGATCTGTTCGAGCGGCTGGCCGCGGAAGGCCAGTCGCCCAGGATCCTGATCGTCGCCTGCGCCGATGCCCGTGTCGATCCCGGCATCCTGACGCAAACTAAGCCGGGCGACATCTTTACCGTGCGCAACGTCGGCGCCATGGTGCCGCCGGCCCAGCTTCCGCCTGACGCGCGCCATCACGGCACCTCGTCGGCCATCGAATATGCCGTGCGCGGCCTCGGCGTCGAGCATGTGGTGATCCTGGGGCACGCGCTGTGCGGCGGCATCGCCGCCCTAGTCGACGGTAAAGACGGTGCCTTTGCCGGCTTCGACTATCTCTCGACCTGGACCAGCATTGCCCAAGACGTGCGCGATGGCGTGATGCGCGAGCTGCAGGGCCGGCCGCGCGAGGAGATCGTGCGCGTCGTCGAGCAGGCGGCTGTGGTCAACAGCGTCGGCAACCTGATGACCTTCCCGTGGATTGCGGAAAGGGTGAAGGCCGGCAAGCTGGTGCTGCACGCCTGGTGGTTCAACCTGACGAAGGGCCAGCTCTATGCGCTCAACGCCGCGACGGCGATGTTCGAGCCGGTATTTGGCGTTCAGCTCGATGCCGCGGTCGACAAGACCACCGCCCTGTCGGCGATCACGCCGGATCGCTTCATCGCGGTCGTCGCTGGCCGCAAGCCCGCATTCTGACGCTGTCATGCAGCGCGTTATCGTCGTGGGCTGCCAGGGCAGCGGCAAGACGACCTTCGCCCTGAAGCTCGGCCGAAAGCTCGGCCTGCCCGTGGTGCATCTCGACGTTCTTTATTGGCGCCCGGGCTGGACCGAATCGGACACCCCCTCATTCCGTGCTCGTGTGTTGGAAGCGATCGCCGGCGATGGCTGGGTCGTCGACGGCAGCTTCTCAGGCGTTGCCTTCGACCTCACCTTGGCGCGGGCTGATCTCTTGATCGTGATCGAGCGGCCGCGCTGGCTTTGTCTGTGGCGCGTGCTCTGGCGCTCGCTCTTTGCCCGGAGAGGTCAGCGGCCGGACCTGCCAGAGGGCTGCCCGGAGCAGATCGATTTCGGCCTGTTGCGACAGGTCTGGCGCTACGACATCGACCGCGCGCCGCGTATCGAAGCGGAGCGCCTCCACCATGGCTCGAACGTCCTGGTCGTTCGTCTCAGCAGCGACCGGGAGATCGACGCTTTCCTGGCGGCTAGGCGCTTTGGCCGCTGAAGCGGCCAAACGCTTAGTTCGCCAGCGAGGCGATAGCGGCGTCGACGCCGCCCGGCGCGAACGGCACGCCGGCGGTCTTCATCGCCAGTTCGGTCGTGGCGAGGCAGCCCAGCAGCATCGGCTCGTTGAGGTCGCCGAGATGGCCGATGCGGAACACCTTGCCCATCAGCGGTCCCAGTCCGCCGCCCAGCGACAGGTTGAAGCGTTCGAGTGCGGCCTTGCGCATGGCGTCCGACGTATGGCCTTCCGGCATCATGATCGTGGTCACCGAGTTGGAGAGGCGATCGGTCGTCTGGCCGAACAAGGTCGGGCCGTTGCCGCCCGCACCCCAGGCGCGTACGCACTCGCGCGTCGCCTCGGCGAGGCGGGCGTGGCGGGCGAAAACGCCTTCGAGCGTCTCTTCCTCGATCATCTTGATCGATTCCTGCAGGCCGAAGAAGAAGTGCACGGGCACGGTGCCGATGAAGCGCTGCGGCTTGCGCTGCGCCATCAGCTCCCAGTTGAAGTAGTACTTGGGCAGCTTGGCCTTGCGCGAGGCTTCCAGCGCCTTGTTGCTGACGCCGGTGATCGCCATGCCGGTGGGCATCATCAGGCCCTTCTGGCTACCGGCGATGGTGACGTCGATGCCCCAGGCATCCATCTTGTATTCCATGCTGCCGAGCGAAGAGATCGTGTCGGAGAGCAGAAGCGCGGGATGCTTGGCCTGGTCGAGCGCGCGGCGCACGTCGGCCAGCGGCAGCACCATGCCGGTCGCGGTCTCGTTATGGACCGCGAGCACGGCCTTGATCTCGTGGTTCTTGTCCTGCTGCAGGCGTTCGGCGAGCTTCGAGAATTCGAGGCCCTTGCGCCAGTCGGCGCCGACGACCTCGACCTTGAGTCCCAGCGTCTCGGCCAACTCCTTGAAGCCCAGCGAGAAGTAGCCCGTCTCGATCACCAGGACCAATTCGCCTGGCGAGAACAGGTTGGCGACTGCCGCCTCCCAAGCGCCGTGACCGGTCGAAGCGTGAAAGAAGATCTCTTGATCGGTTCTGAAGATGCGCTTCACGCCGCCGTAACAGGCGCGGTGAATCTCCAGGAATTCCGGGGCCAGGAAGTCCATGACCGGCCGGTCCATCGCCCGCAGGACGCGGTCGGGAATGTTGGTCGGGCCGGGGTTGTTGAAGAACTGGCGTCCACGCGGCTTGGTGTTCAGTTGGGCGGTCACAGGAGACTCCGGTCTGCGAAAGGGCTGCCCGGATTAGACCGTGGCCCTTGGCGAAGCAAGCGAGGCTTGCGATGCTCTCGCATTAGTTAGGTGAGGGCTCAATGACCGCGCAGAAAATCGATCCGACGGCCACCAATTCAGCGATTGTGGCCGACTACCGAGCCCGCACCGGGGGATCGGGTGCGCTGTTTGAGCGCGCCCGCAAGGTGCTGCCGAGCGGCATCACCCACGATGCGCGCTATCTCGATCCCTATTCTATCCACGTCGCCAAGGCCAAGGGGCCGCGCAAATGGGACGTCGATGGCAACGAGTATGTGGATTATTTCGGCGGCCATGGCGCCATGCTACTCGGCCATTCCCATCCTGCCATCATCGAGGCGGTGAAGCGCCAGATGGACCTCGGCACGCACTACGGCTCGAGCCACGAACTGGAAGTGCGCTGGGCCGAGCTGGTATGCGAGCTGATCCCGTCGGCCGAGAAGGTGCGGTTTACCGCCTCGGGCACCGAGGCCTCGCATATGGCGATTCGGCTCGCGCGTGCCCACACCGGCAAGGACAAGATCCTGCGCTTCGTCGGCCACTTCCACGGCTGGCATGACAATGTCGCGGCGGGCGCGACCTCACACTACGACGGCACGACGACGCCAGGCGTGCCGCAGGGCGTTGCTGATCTCTCGATCCTGATGCAGTCCGACAATGTCGCCGCGGTTGTGAAGATGATCGAGGAGCGCGGCGACATCGCCGCCGTCATGTTCGAGCCGTCGGGCGCATCGTGGGGCCAGGTGCCGTTGCCGGCGGGCTTCGTGCAGGCGATCCGCGACGTCACGAAGAAAAAAGGCGTCGTGATGCTGATGGACGAGGTCATCACCGGCTTTCGCTGGTCGATGGGCGGCGCGCAGAAGGTGCTGGGCGTCACGCCCGACCTCTGCATCCTGGCCAAGATCGTGGCCGGCGGCCTGCCGGGCGGCGCAGTCGCCGGCAAGCGTGAGATCCTCGACCGCATCGATCACGCCGCGACCGCTGCCAAGAAGCAAGAGAAGATCGCTCACCCCGGCACCTTCAACGCCAATCCCTTGTCGGCCGCCGCGGCGGTGACTGCGCTCACTCTGGTGCGCGACGAAGACCTCGCCGAGAAGGCCAACAAGACCGCAGCCGAGCTGCGCAAGGCGCTCACCGAAGTGCTGGTGAAGGAGAGTGTGCCGTGGGGCATCTACGGCCAGTCCTCGACCTTTCTGATCTATCCCAATCCGACCGGCGAGAAGATCGATCCGGCGAACTTTGAGCCGCTGAAGTCGGGTTTCGACAAGCTGAAAGGCGGCCGTTCGGGTCCGCTCGCCGGCAAGATCCGCATGGGCCTGATGACTCACGGCGTCGACGTGATGGGGTCGCCCGGCGGCTTCGTGTCGGCCACGCACGGCGGCGCCGAGATTGAGAAGACGGTTTACGCGCTCCGCGAGACCGTGCGGGCGCTCAAGGCCGAACGCGAAGTGAAGGCAGCCTAAAAGAGGAAACGCCCCATGTATGGACTGACCAAACCCGTTCCGGCGGTCGAATTCACGCGCGTGCCCGACAAATTCCGCAAGCCGCGCCGCTCGAGCTGGGCCGACGCCAATGCTGCCGGCATGGAACTCGACTGCTTCCTCGAAGGACCGAGCTTCGATCGCGCCGGCAATCTCTATGTCACCGACATTCCCTTTGGCAGGATCTTTCGCATCAGCCCGGCGGGCGAGTGGACCTTGGTCATCGAATATGACGGCTGGCCGAACGGACTGAAAATCCAAAAGGACGGCCGCATCTTCATCACCGACTACAAGCGCGGCATCGTCCTGCTCGATCCCACGAGCGGCAAGATGACGCCGCTGATCGAGACGCGCGGCTCGGAGAGCTTCAAGGGCGTCAACGATCTGTTCTTTGCTGCCAATGGCGATCTCTATTTCACCGACCAGGGCCAGACCGGCTTGCACGACCCGACCGGGCGGGTCTATCGCTACGACGCGGCGGGCAAGCTCACCATGCTGGTGAACACGGTGCCCAGCCCCAACGGCCTGGTCATGAACAAGAGCGAGAGCGTGCTCTATGTCGGCGTCACGCGCGCCAACGCGGTGTGGCGCCTGCCGCTGATGGCCGACGGCTTGGCGAGCAAGGTGGGCCTGTTCATCCAGATGAGCGGCGGCCATGCCGGTCCCGACGGCATGGCGCTCGATGCCGAGGGCGGCCTTGTCGTGGCCCATCCCAGCACGACAGCCTGGCGCTTCGATTCGCTTGGCCGGCCGACGCATCATGTCGATGCCGGCGACGACATCTTCTGCACCAACATCGCCTTTTCCGGACGTGACCTCTACCTCGTGGTCTCGCGGCCGAGCGCCAAGGTGATGGGCGGCACGATCCTCAAGGCCACCATGCCGGTCGCCGGCAAGTCGATGTATTCCCACGCCTGAACTGACATGAAATGCCTGGTCCTCTTCGCGGCGGCGGCGTCTCTCCTGGCGGCGGGTGCTGCGCGGGCGGAATATCCCGACAGACCGGTGCGCATCATCGTGCCGTTCATTGCCGGTAGCGCCCCCGACGTGGCGGCGCGACAGGCGGCGCAGCGTTTGACGGCCGGACTTGGCCAGCAGTTCATCATCGAGAACAAGCCGGGCGCAGCCGGCAATATCGGCGCGGAAGTGGCGGCCCGTGCAGCACCCGACGGCTACAGTCTCATGCTGCTCACCAGCAGCCACGTGCAGAATCGATACCTCTACGCCAGGGTCAACTACGACGTGGTGAAGGACTTCGTGCCGGTGACGATGATCACCCGCATTCCGTCGCTGATGGTCGTGCCGCCGTCATCGCCGGCCAAGACGGTCGAGGAGTTCATCGCGTTCGCCAAATCGATGCCCGGCAAGCTGAACTACGGTTCGGGCGGTGTGGGCAGCCTGGCGCATCTGTCGGCGGAAGCCTTCCGCTTTGC
Organism: Rhodospirillales bacterium; assembly: GCA_003153415.1. Classification (GTDB taxonomy): domain Bacteria; phylum Pseudomonadota; class Alphaproteobacteria; order Reyranellales; family Reyranellaceae; genus Reyranella. Next base: position 32,913 of record PLYQ01000187.1, read on the forward strand.
CACCGGCATCGACTACATCCACGTACCCTACAAAGGCGCGCCTGACATCGTGCTGGCGCTGCTGAGCAACCAGATCCAGGTCGGCTTTCCCACCATGCCGACGGCCTTCCGTCAGGCCCAGCAGGGCAACTTGCGGGCGCTGGCGGTCACCAGCCCCAAGCGCACCAAGGCGATGCCCGAGGTGCCGACCTTGCTCGAGGCGATGCCCAACGGCTTCGATCTCGACGCCTGGCTGGCGCTCGCCGCGCCCGCCGGTACTCCGGCGGACATCGTCGAGCGCCTCTACGCCACCCTGGCCGATGCCTTGAAGGATCAGGCGTTCCGTGACGCGCTCGGCGGCGACGGCTCGGAGATCGTGATCAACAGCCCGAAGGACTTCGCCACCCTGCTCAGGACCGAAACGACGAAGGGCGAAGCACTGATCAAGCGCGTCGGCGTGAAGCTCGAATAGTTCAGCGCTTTCCTTTGCCGATATGGGCGATCGCCTCGATCTCGACCAGGATCTCGGGCGCGGCCAGCGCCCTCACCTCGACGAGGGTCGAGGCTGGGAAGTCGCCGGTGAAGAACTCGCGACGGGCCTGCCAGACCTTGGTGTTGTTCTTGATGTTGGTGACGTAGATCGTGACCTTGACCACGTCGGCCATGGCGCCGCCGGCCGCTTCGACGATGCCCTTGATCTTGCCGAAGATTTGCTTGGCCTGGGCGTATTCGTCCATCGCCGCCAGTTCCTTGGGCTCGGTGCCGCGCGCGGTCATGCCGGAGACGTAGGCGATGCCATCGGAGACGAGGCAGTTGGACCAGCGCTCGGGTGGCGGCTCGGTCACGGCAGGCGATGTCACGCGGCGGATGGTCATGGCTGTCTCCTCCCGGGGCTTTGGCCCGCTATACTCGCCGCATGACCGATCTTTTTCACGCTCTTTTCGAACCCCGGCGCATCGCCCTGATCGGCGCTTCGGCCGACGAAAAGAAGACGACCTCCCGGCCGCAGCGCTTCCTCGGCAAGCACGGCTTTGCCGGCGAGATCCTGCCGGTCAATCCCGGCCGCAGTGAGATCCTCGGCCTCAAGGCCTACAAGGACCTGACCGCGATCGCGGGCGAGATCGATCACGCCTACATCCTGCTGAACGGGCCGGACGCTGTGGCGGCGCTGGCTGCCTGCGGCCGGCGCGGCGTCAAGGTGGCGTCGATCCTGGCTGGTGGCTTCGCCGATGCCGGCTCCGCCGGCGCCACGATGCAGGACGAGCTCGTGCGTATTGTGCGTGAGAGCGGCATCCGCCTTGTCGGGCCCAACAGCATCGGGACGGTGAGCACCGACCCGCCGGTCGCGCTTACCGCCAACGCCGCCTTCGCGGTCGACAAGCTGCGCGCAGGCGGCTGGGCGCTGGTGAGCCAGAGTGGCAGTCTGATCGGCGCCCTGCTGTCGCGTGCCGATGCCCGCGGCATCGGCTTCTCGCGACTGATCTCAGTCGGCAACGAAGTCGATCTGGCGGTGGGCGAAATCGCCGATCTGCTGGTCGACGATCCCAAGACCAACGCCATCCTGCTGTTCATGGAAACCTTGCGCGACGGCGAGCGGCTGGCCCGTGCGGCGCGGCGGGCTCACGCGGTGGGCAAGCCAGTGATCGCCTACAAGCTCGGCCGTTCGGAGATCGGCCAGGAGCTGGCAAAATCTCACACCGGCGCCATCGCCGGCTCCGATGCCACCTTCGACGCTTTCTGCCGTCGTCATGGCATAGTGCGCGTGTCGATGTTCGAATCGCTGGTCGATGTGCCGGCGCTGCTAGTCGGCCGGCCACCCGCGCGCGGCAAAAGAGTCGCGGTCGCCACGACGACCGGCGGTGGGGCGGCCATGGTGGTCGACAACATGGCGGTGGCCGGTCTTGAGATCGCGGGCCCGCCGCAGGTCTTGGTCGATTGGCTAAAGCCACTCGGCATCGCGGCGGGCGAGGGCAAGCTGGTCGATCTCACCATGGCCGGCGCCAAGCCCGAGATCGTGGCCGGCACCATCGAGCGGCTGCTGGCCGACGAGGCAAACGATGCGGCGATCTTCGTCGTGGGCTCCTCGGCCCAGTTCAATCCCGAGCTGGCGGTCGAGCCGCTGCTGCGCTTTGCCGGCTCGAAGAAGCCCTTCGCCGTGTCGCTGACCCCCACCGCCGAAAAGTCGCTGGCCTTGTTGACGGCGGCCGGCGTGCCGGCGTTCCGTCACCCCGAATCCTGTGCCGAGGCGATGGCGGCGTGTTTGCTACGGCCATCACCCCAGCTCGTGCCGGTGCTGGGCGAGCCCTCACGTGCCTCGCTGGACGCGCTGGAGGCCGGCCGTGTCCTGGGCTTCGACGAGCGCCGTGCCGCCGACTTCTTTGCCACTCTCGGCGTGCCGATGGCCAAGGCCATGGCCATCCCCGACGCCAAACGCATCGTCGCTGCGGTGGCCGAGGTCGGCGCGCCGGTGGCGCTGAAAATCCTGTCGACCGACATCGCGCACAAGACCGAGGCCGGTGGCGTGGCGCTCGGCCTGATGGATGGGCAGTCGGCTGCCGTCGCGGCCCGCGAGATCGAAAAGCGCGTCAAGGTGCATGCACCGCTGGCCAGGCTCGAGGGCTTCCTGATCCAGAAGATGGAGCGCGGCCTTGCCGAAGTGATCGTGGGTTTCCGGCGCGATCCGCTGGTCGGGCCCACCATCACTGTCGGCCTGGGCGGCGTGTTGGCCGAGATCTACAAGGACGCGTCGACGCGGCTCGCGCCGGTCGACGAAGCGGAAGCACGGCAGATGATCGGCGAGGTGAAGGGCCTCGCCACTATCGCGGGTTATCGCAACCTGCCGCTGGGCGACGTGGCAGCACTTGCCCGTACGATCGCCGCCTTTTCAGCCCTCGCCCATGCGGCGTTTGCCGATGTATCGGAAGCCGAGATCAATCCGCTGTTGGTGAAGCGCGACGGTGAGGGCGTGATGGCCGTCGACGGGCTGGTCGTGCTGCAGGCTCAAGCCACGCGAATCTGAGCGGCCTCGAAGAGCTGGCGGAAATCGTCGAGCACGAAATAGGTGTTCTGCAGTTTGTCAATTTCATAGGGCCGGCGCATGACGCTCATCGGTTCGAAGGGCAGGCGCTCGACGCTTTCGTCCTCGATGGCGTGCCTGACCTCGGCGGCCGACGAGAGGATGCCGGCGCCGTAGGCCTTCAAGCCCTGGGGCGTGCGGATCAGACCGAACTCGACCGTGTACCAGTAGAGCCGCGCCAGCAGGTCGAGGTTCGGACCGGCCTCGACGCCGCGCTGGCCGTAGGCCTGCATGTAATCGGCGAACACAGGGTTGCTGAGTAGCGGCACGTGGCCGAAGAAATCGTGGAACAAGTCGGGCTCGACCAGATAGTCGAGCTCGCTGCGCTTGCGGATCCATACCGTCACCGGGAAGCGGCGGTGCGCGAGATGGTCATAGAAGACGGCGTCGGGGATCAGGCCCGGCACGCCCACGATGTGCCAGCCGGTGAGCGGCGCGAGACGCGCATTGACGGCGTCGAAGTCGGGAATGCTCTCACCTATGCCGAGGGTGCGCAGGCCCTGCCGGAAGTCGTCACAGGCGTAGCGCTCCGCCAACGCCGTCTGGCGCTCAAGCAGCAAACGCCACACAGCCTGGTCCTCGTCCGAATAGAGGTCGACATGCTGCGGCACGGTCCAGTCGGGCGCCATGCCGGCGTAGTCGCCGCGCAGGTTGGCAAGAGGGGCGGTTTTCATGCCCCTAATATGGGGAGGAGGGGCGGAGGGAATCCCGGCGAAGTGGGCCTGTCGGAAGCATCGGTTTGGAGGTAATATCCAATAAACTTCGAACAGTTAGGGAAAATCACCATGACCGAGCTCGACGGCATCGATAAGCGCA
>PLYQ01000031.1 GCA_003153415.1 Rhodospirillales bacterium
AAATCAAATTAGGACACTACCGAAACGCAGAGCTCATGCACTCGCCGCCCGTGATACTGCCGTCAAATTCGCCGATGACTTTGTCGAGCGTTCGCTCACGTCCACGCTTTATTAGTTCAGCAGCCGTTACGGCATCAGCCTCACGGAAGTTTACCGCCAAGTCGGCATTTATATCTCCGGCCTCGAAGCTCCGCTATTGGGGGCAGACCGGAAGTCATCGGCGCCCCCTTAAAACGGCGCTCGTGACCCATAACGGTCTTGGCGGCGCTGCTCCCTCATTCGGGCAGCCCGGCGAGGCGCATACCCGCAATGTACTTGTCGATATCTTGCGGACGTTGAACCCCGGCAATGGAATTCCTAATATTGGTGATGCTTAGCAAAGGATCCAGCTCGCGCAGCTCAGCCACAAGTTTTTTTGCTTCGCCAAGATTGCCCGCCAGGACGTTAGCCAAGACCAGGGCTCGACGCGCAAGCCTCGAGTCCGACCGATGTGCCAGTGCTCGCCCCGCCCATTTCAGGGCTTCTTCAGGTCTATCCTGGTAGAAATAGGCGCTGCAGAGGCTGGCCTCGGTACCAAAGCCGTCAGGGCCGACCGGGCTGAGCCTCAGCGCTCGCGTGAGCTGTTCGACCGCGAGAGCATGCTGCCCGACATAAATGCTGATCATGCCCCGGCAGCGCCACCCGCCGGCCAAATTGGGATTGATCGAAAGAGCTTCATCGACCATGGCTGAACCTATGCCGTATTCGCGACATACATAGGCGAGGGCAAAACCCGCCCAGCAGAGCGCCACCGCATCGTCGCTGCCAAGCACCTGGACCTGCAATGCGAGGCGTCGCGTTTCGGCTTCTTCCCATTCCCTGTCGATGACACGCCCCTCGATCTTGCGGGCGGTGTAGCACCGCGTAGCCATCCCGTATGGAGTAGCAAAGTGCGGATCAATGTCGATTGCGCGGTAGAACAGGTCTCGCGCCCGCTCTTCCGATTCCTCCGTCGACCGATAGAACTGGTCGAGACCTCGAAGCAGGCAATCATAGGCATCGAGATTCTCGATCGGCTTGCGTTGGGCGCGCGCCATCTCCGCCTGATCGAGCCTGGGGGTGATTGCACCGACTACACTCGCCGTCACCCGGTCTTGAAGCTCGAATACTTCGTCGAGGGAGCCATCGAAGCGATCCGCCCAAAGATGGGCGCCGGTCTCGCTATTTCGCGGCCCTGCGAACACTCCCCTCCAATACGTAGCGCACGCCCAGCTCGCGGCCGACCTGCTTAATGTCGACTGCCTTGCCTTTGTAGGTGAAGCTCGAATTGCGGGCGATGACGAACAACGACTTGAATCGCGACAGGGCCGAGATGATGTCCTCGACCATTCCGTCGGCGAAGTACTCCTGCTCTAAGTCGCCGCTCATATTCTGAAACGGCAGTACCGCGATGGAGGGTTTGTCGGGCAACGCCAACGGCGCATCGGTCGCCGGGAGCACTGGCGCGGCCACCGCCACCGACGGCGCTGCAACCTGCCAGTCTGCTGCGTTCCATTTGACGCAGAAGGCCTGCACCGGTCTCTCGATGTTCTTCAGCGCGAGGCTGCCGACGTCGTCGAAGGTCGCTTTGAGCCGGCCGATGACGGCGTCGCGCACGCTATACGAAATCACAATCCCCCCGGCCGGTGCTTCGGTCTCCAACCGCGCCGCGACATTGACACCGTCACCGTAGAGATCGTCGCCATCGACAATTAAGTCGCCGAGATGCAGACCGATCCGGAAGACGATGGCTGCGTCCTCAGGCTGGCCGAGGTTAACCTCGGCCATCGCCTGCTGGAATTCGATGGCCGCCCCCAGTGCGTCCACGGCACTGGGGAACTCGACCAGGGCACCATCACCGGTCAGCTTGACCAGGCGGCCACCGTGGCGTGCCAGTGTAGGTTCGAACCGTTGCTTGCGGTGCTCCCGCAGACGCGCGAGCGTGCCACTCTCGTCCCGGCCCATGAGGCGGGAATAGCCGACAACATCGGCTGCAACGATTGCCGCTAACCGGCGCTGCTCACGGGCCAATGGAATATCCCGCCTCCCCACGTCAGATCGTAGAGGGGCTTAATCCATGGGGCAATGACGCGGTCGACGCGGCGCGTTGATGTCGCCTATTGGCCCTTAAGGCACTTGGCGCCAGTCACTAGGGATGTCCGCTCATAGGGATGACCGGACATCCCGTAGACGGGCTGTCATGTCGCCTGCTGACCCAGTCGGACATGGCAGCCACTTACTCGAAAACAATAGACGGCCTCGATGGGCTCGGCTTTCATGTGGGGGCTGCGAGTTGAGGGGGATCTTCCGCGATGGCTGCCGACGACGATACCGACAATGTCTCCACGCGCGACGGCGAGGAGGTCACCGAAACCCAAGAAACCTCCTGGCTGTCGCGGCTGGGACAATCGTTTGCCGGGATCATCTTCGGCATCCTTCTGATCGTCGCGAGCTGCGTCCTGCTGTTCTGGAACGAGGGGCGCGCCGTTACCACGGCGCGCTCGCTCGCCGAAGGCGCGGGGCTCGTGCGGACGGTGGCGCCCGACACGGTCGATCCGGCCAACGAGGGTAAGCTCGTGCACGTGACCGGCATGCTGTCGGCGACCGGCCCCGCGACGGACAACGACTTCGCCGTCAAGAGCGACGGCGTGCGCCTGGTGCGCCATGTCGAGATGTTCCAGTGGACCGAGGAGTCGGAATCCGAGTCGAGTAAGAAGCTGGGTGGCGGGGAGACGACGAAGACGACGTACAAGTACAAGCGCGACTGGGTCGACAAGCCCGTCGATTCGAGCAAGTTCCACACGCGCGACGGCCACGCCAATCCGCAGATGACCTGGCGCCTGCGCCAGGTGTTGCCGCCCGGCCTCAAGCTCGGTGCTTTTTCGATGCCAGAAAGCCTGATGCGCGGCTTCGGCAAGGAGGAGCCGCTCACGATCGGCGACGAACAGGTGGCGGCGATGCAGAAGCACACCCAGAAGCCGGTCCAGGCGATCGATGGCGCGATCTACGTCGGCAAGGACCCGGCGCAGCCGTCGGTCGGCGACTTCAAGATCACTTTCGCCGAGGTCAGGGCGCAGACCGCGAGCGTGGTCGCGCGCCAGGCAGGCCCCACCTTCGAAGCCTACCGCACGCGGGCCGGCGGCAACGTCGAACTCATTTCGGCCGGCAGCATTCCCTCCGCCGACATGTTCAAGGAGGCGCAGGACGACAACCGTATCTGGACCTGGCTCATTCGCCTCGGCGGCTGCGTGCTGATGTTCATCGGTTTTGCGTTGATCATGAGCCCGCTCTCGGTGCTGGCCGATGTCATCCCGATCCTGGGCGACATCGTGGGCGCCGGCACCAGCATCGTGGCCTTCCTCTGCACGGTCGCGATCGCCCCTGTCGTCATCGCCATCGCCTGGTTCGCCTACCGGCCGGTCGTGGCGCTGATCACATTGGTCGTGGGCGGCGCGCTGGTTGCCGGCGTCGTGTATCTGTCGCGGCAACGCAAGGCCCGCAAGCCCGCCGCTTCGCACGCCTGATGGTTATTGTCGGCTTCACGGCTTCCACGGACCAGCTGCCGAGAAATGGGCCGCCCGCTTGATCGTCTGGGCAATCAGGAACGCATCGCACTTCTCGGCGTGACGTAATAGCATAGTCAATGTTCGGTTGTGGCCCTTTTCGGACCTCGTGCAAACTCCCGCCGATGTCCGTTCACAGGGTTAGATCGGATATCCCGGCGCATTGCTGAAACGACGCTCCTGACCCAAATAGCGCCCGAATCCTAGTTCCACGCCCGTGGTCGGTCTCCTTTCGGACGGTTGCAGTAGTCGGTTTCGGGGCACCACTTTATTCTGCGTCAATGATTTGCCAACCGGTCGTGCGACAGATCGGTAGCCGGAGGCGTGCACCCAAATTGAGGTGGTCGCGCTAATTCACAGCCTCCCGACTATCGCTGCACCCTCGTCTGTCAGGAAGGGTTTCAGGCGGTCATAAGGAACCACAATCTCGTCCTCGCAGGCGCGCATGGCGCGCATCACACCCGACGGCACGAAGATCATGCCGCGGTGACCGGGCGCGACGTCGAATCTCTTTGTCTCGCGCACTGTCTCGCTGCACGTGTCGTTGTCGCGGAAGGGGGCGACAATCGTATCGGTGAGCGCCTTGCCGACTTCATGCGACTTGCCCGGATCCGCGTGTCTGACGATCCCGTCCTTGAACCACGTGGCCACGTCGATTGCCTCCCCCGTGCGTGCGTTCCACAGGAAGAAGCCGTGATCGAAATCGGGATGTGCGCCGCCACAACTCCACGACGTGATCTTGCGCACGCCTATCAGCTCGCTGGTCCACAGTGTCGGTTCCAGGGTGACCGAGACCTCGCCATCCTGTGGATACATGCCGAGTTGATTCCGATTGCAGGAGAAAAAGTCCGCCACAGCAGCCTCCGTCGCCGGGATGACGCGACGCAGCTCGGCATTGATCGCGGCGATGCCGGGCGATGGGTCGAGCAACTCGGCGGTGTCGAGCTCGAAGCCCGGAATGTAGAGTCCCTTCGCCACCACCGGCCGCCACGTCCGGCCGTCGAGATCACGCGGTGCCCCGGCCTGCGGGGCAGAGAGCTTTTCGCGCGGGGCGTCGAAGGCCGGATCGAAGCATCCCGAGGGCCCGATGCGCTTCAGCGTCACCTCTAGATCGGACCGCCGGGCCGACAGAGTGCTACCGCTCACGGCCACGGCGTTCCATTGGCCGCCGCTTTGGTCCCTGGCTTCTTCATTCCAGGCCCCGGGGTTGGCGCTATCGGCAACCAGGGTGATGAGCTGCATCTGTTTCTGATCGTAGTAGGCGCCTAGCCGAGCGTCGTTGAAGCAGGCCGTCACCTGCTGATCGCCGATCTGCCCCTGCCACAGCCCGACGCCCGCCCACTCGTCCGCCGCGCCCGCGCCGGCGGGCAGCAGGAGTGCGGCAGAAACCAGCGTCAGGATGCAGGGCCAGATGTCCTCTACAGTCTTGGCCATGACCGACCAGTTGGAGCAGCGTCTCGAAAGCGCAGACAACGAAAGAGCGACCAAGCTGACCGCCCGGGTAAGCAGCCATTTCATTCCTGTCCCTCCGGCAGGCGGGCATCACCATAACCTACTCGGCGCGCGCGTCTTAACCAAAGAACTGTCCCGGGCGTGCCGCCACTTCCGGGTTTGGCACTTTTCGGAAGTCGGGATCCGGTCCGGCCAAGTCTGCTGTTCGGGGTAGACCGGTCGTGATGGTCACAAGGTAAGAACGACGCGAATGACCCAAAGCGGAC
>PLYQ01000347.1 GCA_003153415.1 Rhodospirillales bacterium
CTCGGACTACCCGCACCCCGACGGCATCTGGCCCGACTCGCAGGAGTTCATCACCCGCGAGCTGGGCGGCGTCGGCGAGGCGATCAAGCGCAAGGTGACGCGCGACAATGCGATGAAGCTCTACCGCCTGGGGAATTAGGACGCGGGCTAAAGCTGGTTGATCTCCGCCACCTGCTTGGCCAGGCCAAGCGTGCGGTTGCAAAGCGGCCAGTTCCAGATGCCGCCTAAGTCGAAGATGACGTATTTCGCCAGCGCCGCCGCCTGATCGTAGTCGTGCGCGAGGTCGATAGCTTCCTTAGTAGTAAGCACGCGGCCGTCCATCTGCTTGACGTAGTTGATGACGGTGTGCGCGACGAACTGGAAGCGGCCGACGTACAGGCCGCGTCCGCCATAAATCGGCCGATCGGCGTAGCCGTGCCCGCCGCTCTCGCAGGTCGCGAGCTGGCGCAACAGCTCGTCCTTGCGCTCGTCGACTTCACGCTGATGCGCCATGGCGACCGAGAGGCCGGCAGGTTGTAGATTGACGGCCGGCGGCCGCGCCGCGCAACCGGCGACGGCAAGAAGAAACATAACGGCGACGGTGCGGGGGAGCGTCACGACCGTCCATTGTTGTCACAATTCGCGGGCGTCCGTAAACCCCTTCATGTTGCCGTCGGATGCACCTTCATCCAGTGTCGCGCGATCTCCTCGCGCGTCGCCACCCAGACCTTGGGCTTGGACGCGANNTCGGCGTAGAGCACGTCGAAGGCGTCCTTCATCGACTGCAGCCAGCCGTCGCCCGCAGTGAAGCCCGGCGGCACGGCGAACTTCATGTCGTTGACCTCCAGCGTGTAGGGAATGATCAGGTGCGGCGTGCTCTCGACCCTGACCCAGTAGGGCAGGTCGTCATTGTAGGAGTCGCTCGAGTAGAGAAAGCCGCCATGCTTCACGACGGCCTTCAGAGTGTTCATGCCGTAGAGGCCGGTGTACCAGCCGAGCGGCGGCTTGCCGGCGGTGTCGGTGATCACCTTCACCGTCTTGGCGATGTGGTCGAGTTCCTGCTCGAGCGTGAAGTCGCGGTACTGGATCCAGCGCCAGCCGTGACTCGCCACCTCNNTTGCGTTCGTTGAACATCCTGAGGATGCGCCAAAAGCCGGCGCGGCTGCCGTATTCGAAGATCGATTCGGTCGACAGGTCGCGACCGCCTTGCACGGCGACGCCGCCGGGCGTTTCGGTCAGGCGGACCTCGGAGACGGGATCGCCGTTCAGGACCGTGTTCTCGCCACCTTCTTCGTAGTTCAACACAAAGGAAACCGCGATGCGCGCCTCGCCCGGCCACTGCGGGTCGGGTGTCTGGGAGCCGTAGCCGATCAGGTTGCGGTCGAGATGATTGTGCATTGAAGGTCTCCCGATTATAGCTCGCGCGGAAAGGGAGGATGCATGAGCGGTGCCAACGCGGTCAAAGAAGACCGTCTCTGGCAGCGGCACGCCGATATGGCGAAGCTGGGCGGCACGCCGAAAGGCGGCATCAACCGGCAGGCGCTGTCGCCCGAAGACGCGGCGGCACGGAACCTGCTGGCTTCATGGGCCAAGGCTCGGGGGTTCGCCATTTCGACCGACGCGATCGGTAACCTGTTCGTGCGCCGCGAAGGCAGCGATGCCAAGGCGCCGCCGGTGATGAGCGGCTCGCACATGGACAGCCAGCCGACCGGCGGCCGGTTCGACGGCATGTATGGCGTGCTGGCGGCCTTCGAGGCGCTGGAGGCGCTCGACGATGCCGGGATCAAGACCAAGCGGCCGGTCGTGGCGGTGGCCTGGACCAACGAGGAAGGCTCGCGCTTCCAGCCCGGCGCCATGGGTTCGGCGGTGTTCACCGGCCACAACAAGCTCGACGACATGCTGGCCGTGACGGACTGGAAGGGCGTCGTGCTGAAGGACGCGCTGGCCGAGACCTTGAAGGCGGCGCCGGCGCCGATGCGCGAGGGCAAGCCGGGCTTCGCGGTCGACTCCTACGTCGAGGTCCATATCGAGCAAGGTCCGCGGCTGGAGAACGAGCGCAAGACCATCGGCGTCGTCACCGCCATCCAGGGCAGCCGACGCTATATCGTCACCATCGCGGGCGAAGAGGCGCATGCCGGGACGACGCCGCGCGCCGCCCGCAAGGACGCCTTTGCCGCGGCGACGCGGCTGGCCGCGGCGCTCTATGAGGCAACCAACGATGCCAGCGACACGCTGCGCTTCACCATCGGCCGGGTCGAGGTTTCGCCGGGTTCGCCCAACACCGTGCCGGGCAAGGTGTCCTTCACCATCGACATGCGTCATCCCGACGATGGTGTGCTGAAGGAGCGCGAGAAGGTGCTGGAGGCACTGCTGGTCGAGAAGACCAAGCCCTGCGCCGCAAGCCTCCAACGCATTACCAGCGTGGCGCCGACCTATTTCGATCCCAAGGTGATCGACCTGGTGCGCGAGAAGGCGACGGCGCTCAAGCTCTCCAACATGGACATGCCGTCGGGCGCCGGCCACGACGCCATGCACATCGCCAAGCTCTGCCCTGCCGGCATGATCTTCGTGCCCTGCGAGCGCGGCATCAGCCACAACGAGACCGAGAATGCGACGCCCCAGGACCTCGCCGCCGGCACTCGGGTGCTGGTCGAGGTGCTGGAGGCGTTGGCCAATCGTTAGCGAGCGTGCCTCCCCCGTCTTCGGGGGAGGTGCCCGAAGGGCGGAGGGGGAAAGCCACAGAAANNGGCACGTCGGTCGAGATTTGCGCCTATGCCGCCAAGCGCTTGAGGAAGGCGGGCTACAGGGTCGAGATCGCGACGCACAGGAAAGGCGTCGACAATGTCGTTGCGCGCCTGAAGGGCAAGGCCAAAGGCCCCGTGGTCGCCTTCAACGCCCATGTCGATACCGTCGGCGTCGGCGAGCGCGCCAACTGGAAGAGCGATCCCCTCAAGGCGCTGGTCAAGGGCGGCCTCGTCTACGGTCTCGGCGCCGGCAACTGCAAGGGCAGCATGGCGGTCCAGCTTTGGCTCGCCGAAGAGATCGCGCGGCGCGGCGGGCCAGCGAAGGGCGAGCTGATCTTCACCTTCGTGGCCGACGAGGAGAACCTCGGGCCCGAGGGCATGGAATATCTGCGCAAGAGCGGTCGGGTGCGGCCCGATGCGCTGATCCTGGGCGCGCAGACCGAGAACAACCTGATCGTGGCCGAGCGCGGTGTGATGTGGGCGAAGATCGTTACCAAGGGCCGCGCCGCGCACGCCGGCAATCCGGCGGGCGGCGACAATGCGATCCTGCGCATGATGCGACTGGTGGGCGCACTGCAGTCCTACTACGACAAGGCGCTGGCAACGCGGACATCC
>PLYQ01000275.1 GCA_003153415.1 Rhodospirillales bacterium
GCGTTGAGCGGATGCTGACCGCGGAAGATCAGCGGCGAACCGCTGACCAGGCCCTGCAGCTTGGCGAAGGCCACGATCGAGCCGGTGAAGGTGATGGCGCCGATCACGGTGCCCAACCCCATCTCGATCAGGCTCTGCATCTTGATCTTGCCCGGCGCGCCGATGCCGAAGGCGTCCGGCGAGACGAACGCCGCGGCCGCCACGAACACCGCGGCGAGGCCGACCAGCGAATGGAACGCCGCCACCAGCTGGGGCAGCGCCGTCATGTAGATGCGCCAGGCGACGAACGCGCCGATCGAGCCACCGACCACCAGGCCGCCGACGATCAGCCAGGGCGAGACGACGCCCGGCGTCGCGACCGTGACGCCAATGGCGATCACCATGCCGACGATGCCGTAGAGGTTGCCCTGGCGCGACGTCACGGGCGAGGAAAGCCCGCGCAGCGCCATGATGAAACAGATGGCCGCGATCAGGTAGCCGTAGGCGGCCAGTTCCTGGGTGATCATTCCCGTTGTCCCTCGCCTACTTCTTGACCATTGGCTTGGCCGTTGGCTTCTTCTTGAACATCGACAGCATGCGGTGCGTGACGATGAAGCCGCCGAAGATGTTGACCGCGGCCAGCGCCACGGCGATCGCGCCGAACAGCTGNNCGCCACACCACGTAGTAGCCGACGAAGCAGGCCAGCGCGAAAATCGTCAGCAGCGCCACAAAAGGCATGTGGCCGTCGGGGATCGCCAACGTCCCCTGCGCGGCCATATCGGTGATCTGCTGCGCCATGTTCTTGAGATTGCCGGCGAGCTCTCCCGCCTGGGTCGCGAGCTTGGCCGCCTCGCCTGCGAGTCTATCGTCCATGGCCTGCTCCTAGTTTTGGCTGAGCGACGGATGCACGATCTGGCCGCCCTGCGTCACCAGCGTACCCTTCACGACCTCGTCGCTAAGATCGATCTTCAGCGCCTTGGTCTCCTTGTCGACCATGGGCGTGATGAAATTCAACAGGTTGCGCGCGAACAATGCCGAGGTATCGGTCGGCAGCTCGGCCGGCAGGTTGGCCGGGCCGATGATCCTGACGCCGTATTTCACGACCGTCTTGCCGAATTCCGACAGCGGGCAGTTGCCGCCCTGCTCGACCGCCATGTCGACGATCACCGAGCCCGGCTTCATGGTCTTGACCATGTCTTCGCTCACCAGCACCGGCGCCTTGCGGCCGGGAATGAGTGCCGTGGTGATCACGATGTCCTGCTTGGCGATGTGCTCGGCCACCAGGGCGGCCTGCTTGGCGCGATATTCCGCGCTCATCTCCTTGGCGTAGCCGCCGGCGGTTTCGGCTGCCTTGAATTCATCGTCCTCGACCGCGACGAACTTGCCGCCGAGCGACTGGACCTGCTCCTTGGTCGCGGGCCTGACGTCGGTCGCCGTCACCACGCCGCCCAGCCGCCGCGCCGTGGCGATGGCCTGAAGGCCCGCCACGCCGACACCCATGATGAAGACGCGCGCCGGCGAGAGCGTACCGCCCGGAGTCATCATCTGGGGAAAGATGCGGCCAAAGTTATTGGCCGCCAGCAGGACCGCCTTGTAGCCCGCGAGATTGGCCTGCGAGGACAGGATATCCATCGACTGCGCGCGCGTGATACGCGGGATCAGCTCGAGCGCGAAGGCCGTGACGCCCTTGGCGGCGAGTGCGGCGACCAGCTCCTTGTTGGTGAGCGCACCGAGCGGCGCCATCATGGTCTGGCCCTGACGCAGCAGGCCGATCTCGTCGACGCCTTCGGCCGCCGACATCGGCCGCTGGATCTTGAAAATTATGTCACCGGCGGCCGACGCCGATGCTGCGTCCGGCACGATATTTGCCCCGGCATCTGCATAAGCCTGGTCGGTGTAGGCGGCAGCGGCTCCGGCGCCTGCCTCGATGGTGATTTCCGCGCCCAGCGCGATCAGCTTCTTGACGGTCTCGGGCGTCGCGGCCACGCGATTTTCATGCGGCCGTCGTTCTTTGAGAATGGCAATTTTCATGGAGCGCTTATAGGTCGGTTGGAGGCGCGGGCAAGCTGTTTGGGCGCGCACCATGCACAGCGACCAGTTCTTTGCCAAGACGGTTTTTCGCCGCGTGATAAAGGTTCATTTACGTCGGTTGCGTCACCGTGTTAGTGCGGGTCATGCCTGCCCCGAACACCCATCGTCCCGTCATTGTTACCGGTTTCCACTTCACCAGGACCGCGCTGGCCGCTCTCTCCGAGCGTTACGAGATCGCGGGCCACATGGACAAGCCCACGCCCGCGCACATCCCGCCCGGCACGGCAGAGCGCGTGCAGGCGATCGTCAGCACCGGCAGCGTCGGCCTCTCCGAGGCGCTGATCGCGGCGTTGCCGCGCCTCTCGCTGTTCTGCTGCTACGGCACGGGCTACGAGCGCGTCGATTTGGCGGCGGCCCGCAAGCGCAACATCATGGTGACGCACGGCGCCGACGCCAATGCACCCGACGTCGCCGAATTGGCCTTCGGTATCTTCCTTGCCTCGACGCGCCGCATCGTGCGTGCCGACAAGATGATCCGCCGCGGCGAGTGGACCAAGCGCATCCCCAACCGCTTTGGCCCCATCGCCGGCCTGACCGGCGGCAAGCTCGGCATCCTGGGCCTGGGCGCCATCGGCATGGAGTTCGCCAAGCGCGCTAAAGGCTTCGACCTGCAGATCGGCTACTGTAATCGCAGCAAGCGCGGTGACGTCGACTATGCCTATTTCCCCGACGCCGTCGCGCTCGCAACCTGGGCCGACTACCTGATCGTCTGCCTGCGCTCGGACGCCTCCAACCGGCACATCATCAATGCCGAGGTGTTGAAGGCGCTCGGTCCGCGCGGCCACATGGTGAACATCAGCCGTGGCTGGGCGGTCGACGAGGCGGCGGTGGCCGAGGCGCTGCGCAACAACGTGATCGAGGGCGCGGCGCTCGACGTGTTCGACGAGGAACCCTACGAGGGCACGGAGCTCCTGCAGTTCGACAATCTGGTGATGACGCCGCATTTCGGCGGCGGCACCGAGCACGCCCAGCGCCGTATGACCGCGCTGGTGCGGCAGAATCTCGACGCGCATTTCGCCGGCAAGCCGGTGGCCTCGCCCGTGCCCGAGCTGCGCGACATGAGCCTCAATTCGGCGGGTCGATTCCGACAGTAATCGGTGCGCCGACCTCGCGCGCCCGTCTTTCCCGCCAGACGTCGACGTAGGCAAGCAGCGCCGAGCCCATGATCACCAGCTCCTCGCGCCAATCGCGCGTCGACGGTGCGGTCGCGGCCTCAAAGCCCCAGGCCTGGATCCCGGCGGCGCGCGCCAGGAACAGGGCACGCGCGATATGGAAATCCTGGGAGATGATGACCAGCCGTCTGAGGCCAAAGACGTCTCGTGCGCGCAGGATGGAATCGAGCGTGCGAAAGCCCGCTGAATCGCGATAGATCGCCCCGGCCGGCACCCCGCGCTCGATCAGGCCGGCACGCATCGCCGTCGGCTCGTCGTAGCGGCCGGCGCCGTTGCCGCTCACGATCAGGAATTTCACCTTGCCGGCCCGCCACAGCGCTGCCGCAGCATCGAGGCGTGCTTCGAAGGTCGGATTGGGCTCGAGCGCCCGAGCCGGCCATCGCCTCACGAACGGCGCGGTGCCCAGAACCATCCCGACCTCGAACGTCGGCAAGCGGGCGATCTCGCCGGTCATGAAGGCTTCGGTCTCCGCGACTTGCTGGCGTTGGGCAAGCCACGACGCCCCGACCACGATCGCGGCGGCGCCGAAGGCGACGGCGGCAGCCAGGGCGATGATGCGCATTGCCCGGCGCACACGGGACGTTCTGATCAGAAATCCACTCACCGGCGATTCCTACCACGACTGGGGCGCGGCAGGTCTCAGTTCGGCGGGTCGACTCCGATGACGACCGGCTTGCCCGCGTGGCGGGCTGGGGTCTCCAGCCATACGTCGTAATAGGCGCGGAGCGCCGACGGGTAGCGGCGCAAGGTCGTGAAGACACTGTAGGGCGTGTCGACGTCCTTTGCATCGAAGCCCCAGGCCTCGATGCCTTCCTCGCGCGCCAGGAAGATCGCGCGAGAGAGATGGAAGCGTTGTGAGACGACGATCAGGCGCTTCTGCCCGAAGATCGACCCGGCGCGCAGGATCGAGTCGCGCGTCCGCAGACCGGCGAAATCACGGTAAATCGCTTCGGCAGGCACGCCGCGCTTGATCAGGCCGTCGCGCATGGCGGTGGGCTCGTCGTAGTCGGGGCGTCGGTTGTCCCCGCTCACCAGCAGGTACTTCGCCTTGCCCGCGCGCCACAGCGCAGCGACTGCATCGAGGCGATACTCGAAGTACCGGTTCGGGCCGCCTTCGGGCCCGATCGGCGTCGCGCCCAGCACCAACGCGACATCGATGTTGGGAAGCCGCGTCGGATCGTCGGCGATGTAGGGTGCTGCAAATCGGTCGAGCCGGCGATCCGCCAGACAGGCCAGCAGCACAACGACCAGCGCGAGCGCGCCGATNNGCCGAAGCCACGGTCGAAACCCTCCTGCGCCATGGCCTCGACACGGTCTACGCCCTGCACGGCCTGCACAACGTCCCGTTGTTCGACGCCTCCTACCACGCGGGCGCCAATAATGCGGAGGGGCGCCTGCGCGTCATCCATCCGCGGCATGAGCAGACGGCGGCCTAGATGGCGCCGGGAGCGGCACTCGCGACGGGCAAGCCGCAGGCCTTCGCCGTCGTGCCCGGCCCCGGCCTGTTGAAGGCCGGGGCCGGGCTGCACAAGGCCTTTGCGCTCAATGCTCCGGCGCTGATCTGGGTGCCGCACGGCGACGTGCCGAGCCCATGGGACCTGATCATGATGCCGAGGGTCAGAGGCTAGAGCGCGGCCAGCACTTCCCTGAATCCGGTTTTGCAGACGAAGCCCAACCGTTTCGCCGCTTTGCCCGCATCGTAGACGCGATCGATCGAGTCGAACATCGTCCAGCCGCGCCTGGCGTACTTCTCGCGATAGTCCGGGAAGTAGCGCGCCACGATAGATGGTGCGTCGGCGATCAGCGCGCGGCAGTCGGCCGGCGAGAACGGTGTCGTCGACGAGATGATGAAAGTGTCGAAGCCCAGTTCCGGTGCCTTGGCGAGGGCGGCAGCATGGCTTTCGGCGGCGTCCTCGACGGTGAGGCGGCGGAACAGGAACTCGTTGGCCTTGGTGTTCTCACCCGACTGGGCGATGGCATGGGCCATGTCGTCCTCCTCAGGAAAGAACCGCGCGGTACGCAACACGATCACCGGCAGCTTGTGGAGCTGGTGGAACAGCCGGCACAGCTCCTCGGCGGCAAGCTTGGTCACGCCATAGATGTTGCGCGGCTGCAGCGGCGCCATGGTCTCGTCGATCCAGATCGCTTCTTTGGCGCCACCCGACCTGCCGTCGCGGATCCTCTGCGAGATCATCAGCGACGTGGTCGAGGTGAAGACGAAGCGGTCGACCTTCGCCGCGATCGCCTCCTCCAGAAGGTTCAGCGTGCCCTGCACGTTCACCGCCACGAACTCCGAATTGTCGTGCGTCTCGATATGCGGCTTGTGGCGCGCTGCGGCATAGACGATCGCGGTGATGCCATGATCGCGGATGATGGCGCGCACCAGCGGGCGATCGACGACCGAGCCCACGACCTCGGTGGTCGCGCGACGGTCGGGATCGAGCCCGACCACCTTGTGGCCGTCGCGCTGCAGCCGCGGCACCAGGGTCTGGCCGAGCCAGCCCGACGAACCGGTGACCAGAATGTTCATCACAGGCCTGCCTGGACCAGGGCTTCCTGCTGGCGCGCGGCCAACGCATCGATATCGAAATCGGCGATCAGCTCTTCGAACAGCCGGTGCCAATTGATGGACGCTCGCAGGTGGATGAACACAGAACCCAGGCCGATGGCGGCGCGGTCCATGAACACGAACTCGCGCGGCGGTCGCACGCCGCCCATGCGGCGCAATTCGCCGAACACGTTCTGCGCCATCTCGCGCCCGAACCCCTCGGCCATGCCTTCGGTCAGGCGACGCTGCCGATCGTCCATCAGGGGCCCATAAAGGAAGGCCGCCCAGCGGTTCAATACCGCGATCATCTCGCGCGTCAGGCCGCCAAAGCCCCAGTCCTCGTAGGCGGCGACGGCGCGATCCTGGTCGTCGGTCATCAGCGCGCGGTAGAGCTCGATCGAGCCGCGCACGAAGCGCGGCGGGAAGATGCGCACGCAGCCGAAATCCATCAGGTTCACCGAGCCGTCGGGCCGCACCGTGTAGTTGCCAAGATGCGGATCGCCGTGGATGACACCGTAGTGATAAAACGGCACGTACCAGGCACGGAACATATTGACCGCGAGCGCGTCGCGCTCTTCCTGCGCATGGGCTTTCCAGTTGAGCAGCGGCTCGCCCTGCAGCCAGCTCATGGTCAGCAGCCGGTCGGTCGAATGCGACGCCACGACCTCGGGCATATGAACGTTGGCCTCATCGCACAGCATGTGTCGGTAGAGCGCGACGTGTTTGGCTTCGCGTTTGTAATCGAGTTCCTCGCGCAAACGCATAGTGATCTCGGCGTGGATCTCGTCGGTGCGGATCGNNGCGGCACGATGGACCTGGCCCAACGAGGCGGCGAACGACGCCTCCTTGTCGAATCGCGCGAACTTCGCCTGCCAATCCGGCCCCAGCTCGGTCGCCATGCGCCGGCGTACGAAAGCCCAGCCCATGGCCGGCGCGTTGGCCTGGAGCTGCCCGAGTTCCCGGGCATATTCCGGCGGCAGCGCGTCGGGAATGGTAGCAAGCAATTGCGCGGCCTTCATCAGCGGGCCTTTCAAGCCGCCGAGCGCGCTCCTGAGTTCCGCAGCATGCTTGTCGCGATCGAGCGTGAAGCCGAGATAGCGTTGGCCCGCCAGCTTGACCGCGAGGCCTCCGACCGAGGCACCGACTTTGGCGTAGCGGCCGAGCCGTCCACCCAGCGAGTCGCCCTCGTCGTCGGCCATGTCAGAACTTTTCGAGTTNNCCTTGTGCCGCTTGATGCCGCCCGCCTTCAGCATGTCGAGATACTTCGCTTGGAAGTCCGGCAGGCCCGACTGGTAGGCGGCGTAGAGCGAATTCACCAGGCAGTCACCGAAGGCATAGGCATAGACGTAAAACGGCGAATGGATGAAGTGGCCGATGTAGGACCAGTAAAAGCGATACTCGTCGTCGAAAGTGAAAGCCGGCCCCAGGCTCTCCTTCTGCACCGCCATCCAGATCTCGCCGATCGCGTCGGGCGTCAGCTCGCCCTGGCGGCGCGCCATGTGCAGGCGGGATTCGAAATCGTAGAAGGCGATCTGGCGGACTACCGTGTTCAGCATGTCCTCGACCTTGCCAGCGAGCATCGCCTTGCGCGTCGCCTTGTCCGGCGCGGTCTTGAGCAGCGACTGGAAGGTCAGCATCTCGCCGAACACCGAGGCTGTTTCGGCCAAGGTCAACGGCGTGTCGGCCATCAGCGCGCCCTGCCGCGCCGCCAGCACCTGGTGCACGCCGTGCCCCAGCTCGTGGGCGAGCGTCATGACATCGCGCACCTTGCCCTGATAGTTCAGCAGCAGGTACGGGTGCGCCGACGGCACGGTGGGATGGGCAAAGGCGCCCGGAGACTTTCCCGGCCTTGCAGGTGCGTCGATCCAGCCCGTGCCGAAGAATTTCTTGCCGACCGTCGCCAACTCCGGAGAGAAGGCGTTGTAGGCGTCGAGCACGATCTTCTCGGCCTCGCCCCACGGGATGGTGCGGTCGTCATGCTCGGGTAGCGGCGCGTTGCGGTCCCAGTAGGGCATCGTCTCGACACCGAACCATTTGGCCTTGAGCTTGTAGTAGCGGTGGGCAAGGCGCGGATAGGCCGACTTCACGGCCGAGACGAGCGCGTCGACCACCTCGTCCTCGACGACATTGCCAAGGTTCATCGCCGACTGCGGCCGCGCATACTTGCGCCAGCGATCCTCGATCTCCTTGTCCTTGGCCAAGGTATTGGTGACCAGCGAGAACACGCCGATATTGTCGCCCTGCACCTTGCCGAACGATTTCGCCGCGTCCTTGCGCACCGAAGGATCCTTGCTCGACAGCTTGTCGAGGATCTGCGGTTCGCTCAGCGTCTCGCCGCGCATGGGATAGCGCAGCCGCGCGATGGTCTCGTCGAACAGGCGCGACCAGGCGGCGCGGCCGACGACGTATTTTTCGTGCAGCGCCTTTTCGAGTTCGTCGGAGAGCTGATGCGGCCGGAAGACCCGGAGATCGCGCAGCCACGGCCCGTACTTGGCGAGCGCTGGGTCCTTCTGCTTGGCCGCCAGGTCGGCGTCCTCGAGCTTGTTGATCTCCAGCCGGAAGAACACCAGCTTGGTACCCGTATCAGTCAGGCTCTCCGACACGTTCTGCGAAAAGCGGCCGCGCTCGGGATCGGCCATGTCCTGCGCATAGTAAAGAGAGGCGAAGGAGCCAATGCGGCCGATGCGATCCTGCATGGCCTCGTACCTGGCGACGGCCGCGCCCAACGCCTCGCCGTCGAGCCCCGCCACCTTGCCCTCATAGGCCTTGGCGAAGGCCTCGGCATCCTCGGCCGCCCGTTTGAGGTCGGCTTCGAGATCGGTGCCGGTCGGACTGGAATAGAGGTCGCTTAGGTTCCAGGTCGGCAGGTCGCCCAACACGGCATTCATTCACTAACTCCTTGATCACCTCCCGATATCGGGATCGGCCGCGATGGCGTCAAGGAACGGACCGATCAACAAAGCGGCAAAAGGCTCGCACTTGGCCACGTCGCTTTCCTTGTAGTGGCCGGCGACATCGAGAAGGTTCGCGGTGCCCAGCAGGCGCCCGGCGTAGACCACCGGCACGTTCGTGGCCGACTCGCAGCCCAGCGACTTGATCAGCTCGTGGTCGAAATAAGCCCATTCGATGTCCTTGGCGTTGTGGCCGACCCAGGCGCGCTTCTCCTCGACGACGCGCTTGTGCCAGGGCGTCGACTTGATCTCCTTGTAGCCGCCGACCGGGTATTCTTTGGGCATGTTGGTATAGAGCCGCTTCACTCTCCTCTTGTTGGGCGCCACGTAAAGCAGCGTGAAGAGCTTGTGCCCCACCGTCTCGGCCAGTGCCTTGTCGATGGCCTTGAACAATGCGTCGGGTGGGCCGGGCTGCTTCAGCGCGGCGATGCAGGTCTCGAACGGTGTCATGTGGTTCCTCCGGTTTGTGGGCGCGGTGCGGGCGGGATGCGCTCGGGCAACAAGCCCGACGGCATCAGTCGCAGCACCACAATAAGCGTAACAGCGATTAGCAATTCTTTGAGCGCGGCGCGCTGCACAGCCGTGACGGCTGGAATCACCGCAACCACAAATCGCGCCGATTCGAGCAGGGTCATCAGCAGATAGGCACCGACCAGCGCCCCGATCGGGCTGCCCGTGCCGCCCGCTGCGACCGCGAGGAAGATGTAGACCGTGATCAACGGCAGGAACAGATCGGGCGCGATGTAAGACGTGAAATTGCCGTAGAGCGCGCCGGCGAGACCGGCGATAGCCGCCGACAAAGCAAAAGCCTGCGCCTTGAAGTGCAGCACCGGCTTGCCGGCCACCTGGGCCACCTGGGCATCCTCGCGGATGGCGCGCAGCACGCGGCCATAGGGCGAGCGGTCGATGCGGCGCATCAGGGCGAAGACCGCGCCCACGACCGCAATCACGATCAGGAAGTAGACGGCGTTGAAGTCCTGACCCAATGCGGCCTTCCACGGCCCCGGGATGCCTGAGATGCCGTCGATGCCGCGGGTCAGCCAGATCTCGTTGGCGGCCACCAGCCGCACGAATTCGGCAAAGCCCAGGGTGACGATGGCGAGATAGTCCTCGCGCAGGCGCGTCGTCGACAGCGTCACGACCAGCCCGGCCGCACCGCCCGCAATCAGGGCCAGCGCCCAGCCGGCGAGGATCGGCGCGCCGCCGCTGGTGGTCGCGAGCGCCGAGGCATAGGCACCGACGGCGAAGAAGCCGGCGAGGCCGAGATTGACCATGCCCGCACTGCCCCAGATCAGATTGAGGCTGAGAGCCAACAGCCCGTAGATGCCGCCGATGGTGGCGATGAAGAGGATATAATGGAGCACGGCTAGAAGGCCCGCTCGCCCAGGAGGCCGCGCGGACGAAGCGTCAACATGATCAGGATGGCGAAGAAGCCCACGGCGGTGCGATAGGGCGAACCGACCGCCAGCACCGACAGCTCCTCCGCCATGCCGATCATGAAGGCGCCGAGTACCGCGCCCGGTGCGCTGCCCAGACCGCCCAGCACGGCGGCGGCGAAGATCGAGAGCAGGATGCGCGCGCCGGTCAACGGATCGATCGAGCTGTCCAGCCCCAGCAGCATGCCGCCCACGCCGACCAACCCCATGCCGATGAAGCTCGCCATGGCCGCGACCCGCTCCGGCCGGATGCCCTTCAGCGCCGCGAGTTCGGGATTGTCGGCCGAGGCACGCATCGCCTTGCCAACCCGCGTGAAGGCGAGCACGGCGAACACCGCCAGCATGATGGCTAGCGCAATGGCCATGGTCTCGAGCTGCTGCGGGCTCACGCGGATGTCGCCGATGTACATGTCGCGCGCGATCGGCCGATCATAGCCACGAAAATCGTTGCCGAAGCCCAGGCGAATGACGTTCTCTAGGACGAGGCCCGAGGCGATCGACGCGATGGCCGCCGGCAAGGCGCCCTGCTTGACCAGCGGCAGATGGGCCGTCTTGTCGAAGAACAACCCTGCCGCTGCCGCCGCTGCGAAAGCCACGACCAGCGATCCCACCATCTGCAGGCCGGCGCCGTAGGCCAGGTAGCCCGCGAAGGCGCCGAGCGTTGCTATCCCCGATATGGCGAAATTGGGGAAACGCAGCACGGCGAACATCGACGTGAAGCCGATGGCGGGCACCGCCAGCAACGTGCCGACCACCAGCCCATTCACCAGCGCCTGAAGAATAGGCATCAACACGCTGGCTGGCTTAGGCGAGCTTCACCAGGGTGAACTTGCCGGCCTTGATCTGTTCGTAGCGGAACTTGCAGTCGAGGATGTCGCCCTTGGCGTCGAAGTCGCACGGCCCCGAGGCACCGCTGTAGTCGACCTTGCCGCCCGCGGCGATCTCCTTGATGCCGTCGACCGCGTTGTCGACCGACTTGCCACCGCCTTGCGTGACTTTGCGGATATTGTCCTTGATGGCCTCACCGGTCGCCGTCTTGGCGACCGCGATGCTCATCAGGACCATGTTGACGTGGTCGTAGACCTGGCAGGTGTAGGGATCGGGATTGCTCGAGCCGACGGCTGCCTTGACGCGATCGTAAGCGCCGCTGCCTTCGGCCGGCGACGGGGCGAAGGTGTAGACGCCTTCGACGACCTCGGGCTGGCCGATCTGGTCCACGAGCTTCTGATTGATCGAGTAGGCGAAGCCCAGGATCTTGCCCTTGAAGCCGGCGCGGTAGAGATCCTTCAGCAGGACCACGGTGTCCGGCGTGTAGCCGTTGGCCAGGATCACGTCGGGCGTGGCGCGCAGCGCCTGGTCGACCTCGGTGCGGAAGCTGGTCTTCTTGTCGTCGTAGATCAGGCTGCCGTGGGTGGCGTTACCTGCGGGCAGCACCTTGTTCAGGATATCAATGGTCGATTGGGTGAAGGGCGTCTGCGGGATCATGGTGAAGACCTTCTTGTCGCCGAGCGAGAGCATGAACTCGCCGACCCGCGTCACCTGCAGTGTCGAGTTGGGCTGGGTGCGCACGAGATAGCCCTGATGCGGCAGCAGCGTGATCGAATCGGCGCCCGACACGGTGCACAGGAAGGTCTTGCTCTCCCAGCACAGCGGCGCCACCGCCGTCGTCACCGACGAGGCCCAGGTGCCGCAGATCGCCACGACCTTGTCGACGTCGATCAGCTTGCGGGCCGCGCGCACGCCCGGCTCGGGACTGGTCTGGTCGTCTTCGCTGACCAGCACGACCCGGCGGCCGAGCACGCCGCCTGCCTTGTTGACCTCCTCGACGACCGAGGCTGCGACCTTGGCCATCACCGGCCCGTACGAGCCGCCGCCCCCGGTGAGCGGCGTCAGGGTGGCGATCTTGATCGGATCCGTTTGCGCGCGAACGATCGACGGCGTGGCGAGTGCCGCGACGCCCGAGGCGATAGCGGTACGGCGGCCGATATGAAGCTTGGTCATGAATGTTCCCCCAACTCTGTAGAAGCTCCCCGGGAAGCGAGCATAGGCTGAGCCTTGCCGCCAAGAAAGAGATCGCGAACGGTCGGATCGGAGGCAAGCTCGTCGCCTCGTCCCTCCCGTTCGGCGCGGCCCTGCACCAGCACATAGGCGCGCGCCGACACGGAAAGCGCCTCCAGCGCGTTCTGCTCGACCATCAGGATCGCCACGCCGCCCTTATTCAGAGCCAAAATCGTGCCGAACAGCTCCTCGGCGGCGCGCGGGCTGAGGCCCGCCGTCGGCTCGTCGAGCAGCAGCAGGTCGGGGGCGTTCATCAAGGCGATCGCCATGGCGAGGATCTGCCGCTGGCCGCCGCTCAAGGTGCGCGCCGCCGCCCGGCGCTTATCGGCCAGCATGGGGAAACGCTCGTACAGCTCGGCAATGCGTTGCCGGGCATGGGCGCCGTCGAGATAGCCGCCCATCTCGAGGTTTTCGGCCACGCTCATGACGCCAAAGACATTGCGCTCCTGCGGCACGAAGGAAAGCCCGAGCCGGCTGATCTCCGGCGCGCCGAGGCCGGCGATGTTCTGGCCCTTGAACTGGATCTGCCCGCCGCGCGGCCGCAACAGGCCGGCGATCAGCTTGAGCAGGGTCGACTTGCCGGCGCCATTGGGGCCGATCAGGGCCACGATCTCGCCCGGCTCGACCCGGAGCGCCGCGTCCTTCACGATCTCGTCGGCCGCCGCGTAGCCGCCGCGCAAGTCAGTGATCGACAGCAGGCTCATTGCTTTCCCTCCCCCGTCTTCGGGGGAGGTGGCGCCGCCTTACGGCGACGGAGGGGGCGTGACGCACCAACCCCGTTGCCTTCCCCCTCCGTCAGCGTAAGACGCTGACACCTCCCCCGAAGACAGGGGAGGAGAAGATTTCCGCACTTCATGCTGCCCGTCGTCCCAAATAGGCCTCGCGCACGGCATGGTCGTTGCGCACCTCCTCGAACGTGCCCTGGGTCAAGACACGGCCCTCGGCCATGACGATCACCGGATCGCACAGCTCGGCGATGAAACCCATGTCGTGCTCGATCAGTAGCACCGTGATGCCGCGCTTGGGCAGTTCCAGCAGCCGCTGGCCGATCTCGTTCTGCAGGGTCGGATTGACGCCGGCGGTCGGCTCGTCGAGCAGCACCAGCTTGGGCTCGGCCATCAGCGCGCGGCCGATCTCCAGCAGCTTCTTCTGGCCACCCGACAGCGCCGTGACCGGATTGTCGATCAAATGGTCGAGCTTCAGGAAGTGCGCGGTTTCCCACGCCCGCTCGGCAAGGGCCGCCTCGCGCTCGCGCGCCGCGCGCGAACCCACGATCGCCTGCAGCAGGTTCTCGCCCGGCTGGTTGCGACCATAGAGCATCAGATGCTGGAACACCGAAAGCTTGGGAAAACCGCGCGCCACCTGAAAGGTGCGGACGAGTCCGGCGCGGCTCACCACGTCGGGTGCTGCGCCAGCGATATCGCGACCTTCGAAGCGGATCGAGCCGGTGTCCGGCGGCACCAGACCTGAGACCACGTTGAACAGCGTCGTTTTGCCCGCGCCGTTCGGTCCGATCAGCCCGGTGATGCCGCCCGCCGCCACCGCGAAGTCGACGCCACGCAGCACTTCGAGGCCGTAGAAGGCGCGGCGCAGATTCTTGAGTTCGAGCAGGGCTGTCACAGACGATTGTATGATTTGAACCAGTCTACGAACTTCGGGATGCCCTCTTCCACTGGGACTTTTGGCGTCCAGTCGAAATCGCGCAGCGTATCGGCGATATCGGCGGCGGTTTCCTGCAGGTCGCCGGGCTCGCCGGGCTTGAGCTCGATCTTGGCTTTCTTGCCGATCGCGGCCTCAAAGAGCTCGATGACGTGAAGGATGTCCTCGCTACGCGCGGCGCCGAGGTTGTAGAGCCGGTGGCCCGGTTCGGCGGCCGGACGGTCGAGGACCGCCAGGGTGCCGGCCACGATATCGTCGATGTAGCTGAAGTCGCGCTTCACGAAGCCCAGGTGATAGAGGTTGATCGTCGTCCCGTCGTGGATCGCTCGGGCGAAGATCGACGGCGACATGTCGGGCCGCCCCCACGGCCCGTAGACCGTGAAATAGCGCAGTCCCGTCGCCTTGAGCCTATGCAGATGGACATAGGTTTCGGTCAAAAGCTCGCCGGCGCGCTTGGTGGCGGCATAGACCGAGACCGGGTGATCGACCCGGTCCGACACCGCGAAGGGCAGCTTGCGGTTGGCTCCGTAGACCGACGACGACGACGCATAGACCAGGTGCTTCAGGTCGGCGAACCGCCGTGCGGCTTCGAGCAGGACCAGATGGCCCATGACGTTGGTCTGGGCGTAGATGTAGGGATCGACGATCGATTGGCGCACGCCGGGCTGGGCCGCCAAATGCACGATTCTATCGATATCGCAGTGCTTTTCGGGCAGCGCCAGCATGGTTTCGCGGTCGGCGATATCGGCCTCGAGGAAGGTGAAACCGGGATCCTCCCGCAGCGGCTTGAGGCGGGCGAATTTCAGGATCGGGTCGTAGTATTCGCTGAAATTGTCGATGCCGACGACCGCCTCGCCCCGCGCCAGCAGCGCGCGGGCGACCTGCGAGCCGATAAAGCCGGCGACACCGGTAATAAGGACTGACATGGAAATGTATGCGCCGGCGAAAAATGAATGCGCCGGCTGATTACAACGTTTCACCGGCGGGCGAAACCTTGAAACGGCACGCAAGAACGGCGGGGCGCAGGGTCAGAAAACCTTTATTTCACTTGTAGTCGGCGTTCCCGATTGAAACGCGCAACATTCTGTCGCTACGGTGCCCATATAGCAGTCAGGGAGGTTGCCATGTCCNNTCGCCGCTCGGCGGCTTCGACCAGGCGCTGTGGCAGGCCAAGCGCTTCATCAAGAAAAACCACATCGAATTCCAGCCCGGCACAAACGAGGATTTGGCCGCCACCGCCCTGTGGGGTACCCAACAGATCCACCTCTATCCCGGCGCGCGCTACGATGGCGTGTTCGGCATGTGGTACGGTAAGGGACCGGGCGTCGACCGCTCGGGCGACGTCTTCAAGCATGCCAACTACGCCGGCACCTCCAAGCACGGCGGCGTAGTGGCGCTGGGCGGCGACGACCACATGGCCAAGTCGTCGACGACGGCCCACCAGAGCGAGCCTGCCTTCATGGCCGCCGGCATGCCGGTGATCCATCCCGCCTCGGTCCAGGAGTATCTCGACTGGGGCCTGCATGCCTTCGCGATGTCGCGCTATTCGGGCCTGTGGGTCGCCTTCAAGGTACTGAGCGAGACGGTCGATTCCTCGGCCTCGGTCTATGTCGATCCGCACCGGCTCGAGATCCATACCCCGACCGATTTCATCCTGCCGCCCGACGGCGTGCACATCCGCTGGCCCGACGACTGGCTGGGCCAGGAAAAGCGCGTCATGACGGTGAAGCTCCCCGCCGCTCTGGCCTACTGGCGCGCCAACAAGCTCGACAAGGTGATGTTGGGCCGTCCCGACGCCCGCTTCGGCATCGTCACGGTCGGCAAATCCTACATCGATGTCCGCCAGGCGTTGGACGAGCTCGGGCTCGACGATGCAGAAGCCGAACGGTTGGGCCTCGCCATCTACAAGGTCGGAATGGTGTGGCCGCTCGAGACGCAGGGCACCGCTGCGTTCTGCGACGGCAAGCGCGACATACTGGTGGTCGAGGAAAAGCGGCCGCTGATCGAACAGCAGCTCAAGGACTCGCTGTTCAATGCGCCGGCTGATCGTCGCCCTGTCGTGGTCGGCAAGACCGACGAGCGCGGCCAGCCGCTGCTGAAGTCGGACGGCGAGCTGACACCGACCGAGATCGCCAGCGCGATCGTCTCGCGGCTCGGACTGGAAGCGTTCAGCGAACGCACCAAGCAGCGCTTCGAGGCGCTGAAGCGCCGCGCCGGCCGGCAAGTGCGCAACGAATCCGGCATGGCGCGTGTGCCCTACTTCTGCTCCGGCTGCCCGCACAACAGCTCGACCAAGGTGCCCGAGGGCTCGATGGCGATGGCCGGTATCGGCTGCCATACGCTGGCCATCGGCATGGAGCGCAACACCAAGACCTTCACCCACATGGGCGCCGAGGGCGTGCCGTGGGTCGGCGCCAGCCACTTTACCGAGGTGCCGCACATCTTCCAGAACCTGGGCGACGGCACCTATTTCCACTCGGGGTATCTGGCGATCCGTCACGCGGTCGCGACCCACACCAACATCACCTACAAGATCCTGTTC
>PLYQ01000308.1:0-2384 GCA_003153415.1 Rhodospirillales bacterium
CTATTCTTCTTCGGTCTCGTCGTCGGCTTCTTCCTTCGAGCCGTCGAGGGCGGCCACCAGGATGCCGGCGTTTTCGCGGACCTTCTTTTCGATCGCATCAGCGACTTCGGGATGTTCCTTGAGGTAGGTCTTAGCGTTCTCGCGACCCTGGCCGATGCGCTGGCCGTCGTAGGAGTACCAGGAGCCCGACTTCTCGACGACGCCGGCCTTGTCGCCGAGATCGATCAACTCGCCGGTCTTGGAGATGCCCTCGNNTCATGCGGATCTGGTTGATGAAGATCACTAGCGTGTTCGACTTGGAAATCGAGGCGGTGAGCTTGCGCAGCGCCTGGCTCATCAGGCGGGCATGCAGGCCCGGCAGTGAATCGCCCATCTCGCCTTCGAGTTCGGCGCGCGGCACGAGGGCTGCCACCGAGTCGATCACCAGCACGTCGATGGCACCGGAGCGCACCAGGGTGTCGGCGATCTCGAGCGCCTGCTCGCCGGCGTCGGGCTGGGAGATCAGCAGGTTGGCGATGTCGACGCCCAGCTTCTTGGCGTAGCCGGGATCGAGCGCGTGCTCGGCATCGATGAAGGCACAGGCGCCGCCCTTCTTCTGGGCCTCGGCGATGACGTGCAGGGCGAGCGTGGTCTTGCCCGAGCTTTCGGGACCGTAGATTTCAACGACGCGGCCCTTGGGCAGGCCGCCGATGCCTAAAGCGATATCGAGGCCGAGCGAGCCGGTCGAGATCGATTCGATCTCCACGGCCTCACGCTGGCCGAGCTTCATGATCGAGCCCTTGCCGAAGGCACGCTCGATTTGGGCGAGCGCTGCATCGAGCGCCTTGTTCTTGTTATCCATGCCTTCTTTTTCGACCACTTTCAGCATCGCCGACATTGGCTCTCTCCTCGTTGTCCCACGCCCCTGTCAGGAGCGGCAATGCGGATAAGTCCGCTGGGATGTGAGGTCACTGTACCTATTTTGTTCCTGTCGACCAAGGGGATAATTAACGTGCTGATATAATTATGGATATTGACACAAGTTCTAGCTCTGTTCGCACAATTCATTGCAGGCCTTTGTGGAAAGCGGGAGCAAAGGGCAGCTCACCAAAGTGTGATTGCATTTAAAGTGCGGAAATACTATTCAGGTAACGATGCTCGTCCTCGCCGTCGCCTATAGCGTCGTCACCCTGGTGGTGTTCCTCGTCATACATAAGGGCTTCGGCGCGGAGCTTGGCGCAGCCATGATCGGAGCCGTATTGGGTACGGTCCTGCTCGGCTCTCTGACGGCGAGCATGATCTATTTCACCACCCTCTTCTGACAGGAAGCGCCCGACACCACGATTTGTCCCCGCGCCATCGGGCGGCGTAACATCGCCGTCACAAAACAGAAATGGACGCATCACCGGGGGGCAGTAGCGGTCGAGCGATGACCAGCACCGTCGTCACAGCGCACGAATCGCCCCTCGCCGCCGCCGTCCGGCCGCGCCGGGCGTGGCGCGTGCGCCTGGCGCGGCGAACCTGGCCCTATCTGCTGCTGGCGCCGTCGCTGCTGATGCTGGCTGCCTTCACCTATCTNNACCGTGCCGCCGAGCATTGCGCTGGCGCTGCTGTTTGCGCTGGCGCTTCAGAGCTCGTCGCGGATCAATTCGGTGCTGCGTGCGATCATGCTGGCCCCCTCGATGATCCCGCTGGTCGCCGCCGCCTCGCTGTTCTTCTTCATCTTCCTGCCGGGCGTCGGCCTGTTCGACTACTACCTGGGCAAAATAGGCGTGCGCAGCGTCAACTGGCTGGGCGATCCCGACGTGGCGCTGTGGTCGCTGATCGGCATCACGGTGTGGAAGAACGCGGGCTATTACATGCTGTTCTATCTCGCCGGCTTGCAGACCCTGCCCGGCGAGGTCCTCGAGGCCGCCACCATCGACGGCGCCAACGGCTGGCAGCGCCTGCGCCACGTCATCGTGCCGCTGCTGGCGCCGACCACGGCCTTCGTGCTGGTGATCGCGCTGATCAACGCGCTGACGCAAGTCGACCACGTGATCGTTCTGACCAAGGGTGGGCCCAGCAACTCGACCAAGCTGGTGCTCTATTACATCTTCGAGCAGGCGCACGAGAACTTCGCCGCCGGCAAGGCCGCGGCCGCCAGCCTGCTCTCGGTGGCGTTCCTGCTGGCGGTGTCGGTCGTCTCGCTCAAGACCATGGAACGGGGCGCCCATGCGGCGAGTTGACGAGGGTCAACGGACTGAATCCGGTCCCTCCGCTCCCGTACGCGTCGGCCAGGACGATGGGAATCCTGTTGACCCTCGTCACCCTGAGCGAAGCGAAGCGGAGCCGAAGGGTCTCCTCTCCGAAGGCCAAGCCGCCGATTCGGAGACAAGGTCCCTCCACTCCGCTTCGCTCCGGTC
>PLYQ01000308.1:2442-2590 GCA_003153415.1 Rhodospirillales bacterium
AACTTCGCGGTCTACTACCTCAACACCGCCATCGTGGCCTTCGGTATCCTGGGCGTTCAGCTCGTCACCATCTCGCTGGCGGGCTACGCCTTCGCACGGTTGAGCTTTCCCGGCCGCGACGTGATCTTCTACGTCTTCCTGCTGCAGC
>PLYQ01000254.1 GCA_003153415.1 Rhodospirillales bacterium
CCTGGTCGATGGCGATGTCGACGATGACGCTGCCGGTCTTCATCGCCTTGACCATGTCGCGCGTGATGAGCTTGGGCGCTGCGGCGCCCGGGACCAGGACGGCACCGATCAGCAGGTCGGCGCGACGCACGACCTCCACCAGCGCGTCGTGCGTCGAGAAGATGGTGCGTGCGCTCGGCAACTGGACGGCGATGCGCCGCAGCACCTCGGCCGAGCGGTCGACGATGGTCACGATGGCGCCCATGCCGAGCGCGATGGTGGCCGCGTGGGTGCCCGAAACGCCGCCGCCCAGCACGACGACGTCGGCCGGCGGCACGCCCGGCACGCCGCCCAGCAGCACGCCGCGTCCGCCCGAGGTGCGCTCGAGGTAGCGCGCGCCGACCTGTGGTGCGAGGCGACCAGCGATCTCCGACATCGGGGTCAGCAGCGGAAGGCTGCCCGAAGGCGAAGTCACCGTCTCGTAGGCGATCGCCGTCACGCCGCTCGCCAGCAATTCCTGGGTCTGCTCCGGATCGGGCGCGAGGTGGAGATAGGTGAAAAGTACCTGCCCCGCGCGCAATCGCTTGCGCTCGGGCGCGAGCGGCTCCTTCACCTTCACGATCATGTCGGCCGCCGCGAAGACCTCTTCCGCCGTCGCAGCGATTCGCGCGCCGGCCGCGAGGTAATGCTCGTCCTCGAGTCCGGCGCCCTGTCCGGCGCCGCGTTCGACCAGCACCTCGTGGCCGTGGCGCACCAGCTCGGCAACCGACGATGGCACCAGGCCGACGCGGTCCTCGTGGTCCTTGATTTCCTTGGGTACGCCAACACGCATGACTACACAGTCCTACAGCAGGTGACCCGCGCGCTCGGCCTTGGTGCGCAGGTAATTTTCGTTGTGGCCGTTGGCCGGGAAGGAATGCGCCACCCTCTCGGCAACCTCGACGCCGTAGCGCTCCAAGCCGCGGATCTTCTCGGGATTGTTGGTCATCAGCCGCACCCGCTTGATGCCCATGCGGGCGAGCATGGTGGCGGCCGGCGCGTAGATGCGCTCGTCGGCGTCGAAGCCCAGCTGTTCGTTGGCGTCGATCGTGTCGAAGCCTTCGTCCTGCAGCTCGTAGGCGCGCAGCTTGTTGACGAGGCCGATGCCGCGGCCTTCCTGCGCGAGATAGAGCAGCACGCCCGAACCCTGCTTGGCGATCTCGGCGATAGCGCCGCGCAACTGCAGGCCGCAGTCGCAGCGCAGCGAACCGAGCAGATCGCCGGTGAAGCATTCGGAGTGCAGCCGGATCAGCACCGGCTCGGTGGGATCGATCTCGCCGACCACGATGGCGAGATGCTCCTTGCCGCCGTCGCTCGGCCGCCAGGCGAGGATGCGGGCATTCTCGGCGCCCTCGAGCGGCACATGCGCCTGCGCCACCTGATGGAGGTTGCGCGCCGCGGTCTCCTCGTAGGCCAGCACGTCGGCGGTATCGACATAGACGAGATCCTGCTCGCGCGCCCAGTCGCGCCGCTTGTTGTTGGGATCGCGGCTGAGTGGACCCAGCACCACGGCGGGCAGCAGGCGCGACAGTTTGGCGAGCTCGATCGCGGTCTCGGCGATGCGCACGGCATGGCTCACCACCGGCCGCGACAAATGGCGCACCGCGGCGTGGCGGCTGGCGTCCGGCTCCGGCTCATGCGGCCGCAGGATGATGTCGACTGGCACGCCCTCGGGCAGGTCGAGCGTGATGGGCACGTTGGCCTCGCCCATGCCGCCGGCAATGTGGGGCGGGATTTCCATGCCGATCGCCTCGGCGCGGCGGCGCGTGGTCACCAGCACCGGAGCGTCCTGGGCGAGGCCCTGCAGGCCGCGGAGCGCGCGCGGGCCGCACGATTCGGCGGCGATCACCAACCCGCCATTGCCGTCCTCGTCGCGCAGCACCACGATGCCGCCGCGACGCAACTCGGCCATGGCGCGCTCGACGGCGGCCACGGCGGCAGCGGTGGGCGACTGAACTTGACCAGGGATCATTCCCTATATCCTTACCACGACACGGCTTTTTGCCGAAGTGACCCGCTTTTGCCGGCTTGCCGTACTGTATAGAGTGCAATTATGGATGTGGCAGGTAGCAGCAGCATGTCGGTGAACAATCGCGGCAAGAAAATTCTGCTGGTCGACGACGACCAGGCGTTGCGCACCGTGCTGGCCGAACAACTCGACCTCTATGACGGCTTCACCACCATCCAGGTCGGCACCGCCGCGGAAGGTCTCGAGAAGGCCAAGCTGACCCATTACGACGCCGTCCTGCTCGATATCGGCCTGCCCGACATGGACGGCCGCGAACTGTGCAAGCTGATGCGCCGCCAGGGCGTGCGGGCACCCGTGATCATGCTGACGGCGGCCGACTCGGACGCCGACACCATCCTGGGCCTCGAGTCGGGCGCCAACGACTATGTCACCAAGCCGTTCCGCATCAATGTCCTGCTGGCGCGGTTGCGCGCTCACCTGCGCCAGCACGAGCGCAGCGAAGACGCCGTCATGACCATCGGCCCCTACGAATTCCATCCCGCCGCCAAGATGCTGATGGAAAAGGGCGGCAAGAAGAAGGTACGGCTGACCGACAAGGAAGCCTCGATCCTGAAATACCTGTTCCGCGCTGGCGACCGGCCGGTGGCGCGCGACGTTCTGCTCAACGAAGTATGGGGCTACAATGCCGGCGTGACGACGCATACGCTGGAGACGCACATCTATCGCCTGCGCCAGAAGATCGAGAAGGACCCGGCCCAGGCCGCGATCCTGATCACCGACCGCGGCGGCTATCGCCTGCAGCCATAAGAAGAAAATCGGGAGGCTCGCTCATGAGCACGCAACGCATCTACGCCCTGCCCGTCGAGATCACGGAGTGGAAGTTCGACGGCGCCACCGAGATTGCCTTCAATTGGGAATACGACGCGGGGTCGGCGGCGCTGCTCGAGCTCTACGACAAGGGCAAGAAGCAGCAGTGGGACGCCTCGACGCGGCTCGACTGGTCGCTCGAGCTCAATCCCGACAATCCGATGGAGCTGAAGGACGAGGCGATCTCGATCTATGGCACGGATTACTGGAACAAGATGACCGAGAAGGAGCGGTGCTGGCTGCGCCGGCACCTGCAGGCCAATTCGATCTCGCAGTTCATGCATGGTGAGCAGGGAGCACTCATCGCCACCGCCAAGATCGTCGGTACCGTGCCCGACATGAACGCCAAGTTTTATGCCGCCACCCAAGTGATGGACGAGGCGCGTCATGTCGAGGCCTACAAGCGGCTGCTGCATGAGAAGTTCCAGCTCGCCTATCCGATCAACAAGGCGCTCAAGGTCCTGCTCGAGCAGACGCTGACCGACCGGCGCTGGGACATGACCTATCTCGGCATGCAGGTGCTGATTGAGGGCCTGGCGCTTGCCGCCTTCCAGTCGATCCGCGACAAGGCGGCCAATACGCTGGCCGGCGCGGTCAACGCCTACGTCATGCAGGACGAGGCGCGCCATGTTTCATTCGGTCGGTTGGCGCTGCGCGACTACTACCCGCAGCTCTCCGATGCCGAGCGCGACGAGCGCGAGCAGTTCGTGGTCGAGGCGCTCTACTTCATGCGCGACCGCTTCAACCAATCGGAAGTCTGGGAGCGGCTTGGGCTGCCCGCCAAGACGCTCGACGAGATCCACTACAATTCCAAGCAGATGAATTCCTTCCGCGGACGGCTGTTCAGCCGCGTCGTGCCGACGGTGAAGGATATCGGCCTGTGGGGGCCGCGTGTGCAGAAGGCCTTCGCCGAGATGGGCGTGATGGAATACGCCAAGATCGACGTCGTCGAACAGCTCGCCAACGACGGCAAGGTGGCCGAGGACTTCG
Source organism: Rhodospirillales bacterium (assembly GCA_003153415.1). GTDB lineage: Bacteria > Pseudomonadota > Alphaproteobacteria > Reyranellales > Reyranellaceae > Reyranella. The sequence goes on from PLYQ01000254.1 coordinate 3,845, forward strand.
ACAAGAAGATGTTCATCGAAAAGGCAATCGCGGCGGAGTGACGGCCTACCGAGCGCTAACGCGCCATCAGATAGCGCGACCGCTATTCGCTCCGATACCGACGTGAGGCGACGACGAGGCTGCGGCCTTGTTCCGGTTTGGGCTTGATCGAGGGCGTCGGCTCGTCGACGGCTTGAGGTGGCGGCAGCTCGTGTCGCAGCGCTATCTGGTGCAGCACGGTCGCCGTGCCCAGCGTGACAGCCAGTCCAAACGCAATCCAAGTCACCGCCCATGTGAAGTGCCGCATCCCCGCCCCGAATCTTGCAGTTGCCCCGCAAGCTCTTTACACGACGTCGTAGGTGATCTCAACCTCTGATCCGAAGCAGTGGCCCTGGCAGGTCAGGATCCAGTCGTTGGCCAGATCGTCGGCCGTATAAATGTCGTTCTTGGCCAGCACGACCTTGCCCTTAATGCGCTTGGCCGCACACGATGCGCAAAAGCCCTCCTCGCAGGAAGACAATGGATTGAGGCCGGCGGCGCGCGCCGCCTCGAGGATCGACTGGCCCTTTTTGTAGGGCACCTGGTGCGTCTTGTTCTCGAAATGGATGGTGATCTCATTCGGGATCACGTCGCCTTCCTCGGGCGCCTCGACCGGCACGGCATCGTTGCCCGAGGCTTCGAAGCGTTCCAGCCGCACCCGCTCGCGCGGCAGGCCGGCGCCAAGCAGCGCTGCCTCGACCATATTCATGAACGGCCCCGGCCCGCACAGATAGGCCTCGGCATTCTCGAAGCCCTTCACGGCGGCCGTGATCTGCCCGGGCGTGGCGAAGCCGTGCTCGGCATCGAGATGATGGATCACCTCCAGGCGGCCGGGGTTGGCCTTCATCAGCGCCTCGAGTTCGGCATTGAAGATGATCGAGGGCTTGTCGCGATTGGCGTAGAACAGACGCATGCGCCGCTTGCCGGCCTTGAGCGCCGACTTGATCAACGAGATCATCGGCGTGATGCCGCTGCCGCCGCCGAACAGCAGCAAGGGCGCATCGCCGTCACCCAGCACGAAGCGTCCGGCCGGCGGCAGCACCTCGATGGCGCCGCCTTCGATCAGGCTGTCGTTGAACCAGTTGGAGCCCTTGCCGCCAGTCACGCGCTTGACTGTGACCTTGAGCTGGCCGTCCGATTCGGGTGCGCTCGACAGCGAGTAGCAGCGGTTGAAGGCGCCCTCGGCGTGCGGCACCTTGAAGGTCAGGAACTGCCCGGCGCGATAGTGGAACTTGTCGGCCAGATTGGCCGGGACATCGAAGACGAAAGAGCGGGCGTCGGGGGTCTCCTGGACGATCCGGGCGATGCGCAATTGATGATAAGCCATTGATAAATCCGCGTTCAGCCAGCCTGCGATTTCCAGAGCGACTCCCCTATCAGATTGTGATAGTTTCCGCCTGGAAAAATGAACGGGGCGTCATTTTTTTGGCGCTCCGGTAGGGAAAGAGACAAGGTTCAGCGCCAGGAGGCAAGAGCCCATGACGACGCAAAAGATTTACCAGTTGCCGGTCGAAATCACCGATTGGAAATTCGACGGCGCCACCGAGATTGCCTTCAACTGGGAATACGATGCCGGTTCCACCGATCTGCT
>PLYQ01000047.1:0-3757 GCA_003153415.1 Rhodospirillales bacterium
TAGCGCTTGCGGGTGAGCCGCCCGGAAATGAGCAGGGCGCAAGCCGCGACGATGACGATGATGGTCGCCAGCACATTGATCTGAGGGTTAACACCGAGCCGCACGCTTGAATAGACCAGCATCGGCAGGGTCTGCGACTGACCGCCGGCAACGAACTGCGTCATGATCAGGTCGTCGAGCGAGAGCGTGAAGGCGAGCAGCCAGCCCGAGGCGACGGCCGGTGCGATCAGCGGCAGGGTCACGGTGAGGAATGTGACCCAGGCCGTGGCGCCGAGGTCCATTGCCGCCTCCTCGAGCGAGCGGTCGAAGTCAGCGAGCCGCGCCTGCACTACGATGGCCACGAAGGCGAGCGAGAAAGTCGTGTGGGCGATGGCGATGGTGAGGAAGCCGCGCGCGGGCCAGCCGACCAGCCGCTCGGCGCTGACGAACAGCAGCAGCATGGAAATGCCCATCACCACTTCCGGCATCACCATGGGCGCGATCACCAGGCCGCCGAACAGGGTGCGGCCGAAGAAGCGCGGCACGCGCGCCAACACATAGCCCGCGGCGAGGCCGAGCAGGGTCGCCAGCGTGGCGCTGGCCACGGCGACGCGCAGCGACAGCCAGGCGGCCGACAGCATCGCCTCGTTGTCGAACAGCGCCTGCCACCATTTCAGCGAAAAGCCCGACCACACCGTGACCAGCCGCGACTCGTTGAAGGAGTAGATCATCACCAGGACGATCGGCAGATAAAGGAAGGCATAGCCGAAGGCCAAGACGGTGAAGGCAAAGCGGGCGCGGCCGATCATGTCTGGCGCTCCAGGCTCTTGGCCTGCTGGCGCTGGAACAGCATGATCGGACCCGCCAGCAGCACCAGCAGGCAGAGCGCCACCGCCGAGGCGAGCGGCCAGTCTGAATTGGTGAAAAACTCGTCCCACAGCACCTTGCCGATCATCAGCGTGTCGGTTCCACCCAGAAGGTCGGGGATGACGAACTCGCCGACCGCCGGGATGAAGACCAGCAGGCAACCCGCGACGATGCCGGGCAGCGATAGCGGCAAGGTGATCGTGAGGAAGGCGGCGATCGGCTTGGCGCCGAGGTCGGCGGCGGCCTCCAGCAAGGTCACGTCGAGCTTCTCGAGCGTGGCGTAGAGCGGCAGCACCATGAACGGCAGGTAGGCGTAGACGATGCCGAGATGGACGGCCCACTCGGTGCCGAGGATGGTGCCGGGGTCGGTGGCGAGGCCGCTCCAGCGCAGGAACTGGTTCAGCGTGCCGTTTTCGGCCAGCAGTCCCATCCAGGCGTAGACGCGGATCAGGAACGACGTCCAGAACGGCAGCACAACCAGCATCAGCAACAGCGGCCGCCGCTCGGGCCGAGTGCGGGCGATGGCGTAGGCCATAGGATAGCCCAGCAGCAGCGCCACCAAGGTCGCGGTCGCGGCGATGCGCAGCGAGCTCAGCCAGGCCGCCAGGTAAAGATCGTCGGTGAAGAGCAGCTTGAAGCTGGCGAAACTTACACCGAGCTCGACCGGCGGTGCCGCATCGGGTGTGTTGGTGCCGAAGGCGATTGCCAGCACCAGCGCGAAAGGCAGCAGAAAGAAGATCACGAGCCAGGTGTAGGGAAGCGCGATGACGGCTCGCATGGCGCTACTTCTCGAGAAGATGGCCGGCGTCGACGGCCCAGCCCAACCAGACGCTCTGCCCGCGGCGGAAGGCGGCCTCGTCGGTGTGAGGCACGTTGGCGGTCGTCACCACCATCACCCGCCCGCCACCCGCGGCAACGCGATAGAGCGAGCGGCCGCCTTCGTAGGCAACGTCGACGATCGTGCCCTCGACGGCATAGGCAGTGTCTGGCCGTGTTGCCGACAGCGCTATCTTCTCCGGTCGCACGACCAGCCAGAGACCGGGCCCGCGCCTGACGTGGAGGATATTGGCGATGCCGATGAAGTCGGCGACAAAGCGCGAGGCCGGCCGCTCGTAGAGCTCATGCGGCGTGCCGACCTGGACGATGTTGCCGGCATTCATGACGGCCAGCCGGCTTGCCATCGACATCGCCTCCTCCTGGTCGTGCGTCACCACCACGAAGGTGAGGTCGAGCTTCTCNNGGCCGCTTGATCAACGCACGAGCCAGCGCCACTCTCTGGCGCTGGCCGCCGGAAAGCCGCGCGGGCTTGCGCCAGCCCAGTTCTTCGAGCTGCACCATCGCCAGCACCTCGGCGACGCGCTTGGCGACCTCGGTCTTCGCCATGCCCTCGCGCCGGAGCCCGTAACCGACATTGGCCGCGACATCCATGTGCGGGAACAGGGCGTAGGACTGGAACATCATGTTGACCGGCCGGCGATGCGGCGGCACGCCCGCCATGTCCTGGCCGTCGATCACGATTCGGCCTTTGTCCGGCGTCTCGAAACCCGCGAGCAGGCGCAGCAGCGTGGTCTTGCCGCAGCCCGAGCCGCCCAGCAGGGCGAACAACTCGCCACGCGCGATCTCGAGGTCGACGCCGGCCACCGCCACCACGTCACCGAAGTGCTTGGTGAGGCCCTCGATCGTGACGATGGCGTCGCTCACCTATGCCCGCCTATCGGCCGGTCTTGATCGCAGTCCACAGCCGCGTGCGTTCACGCGTCTGTTCAGCGTCGCCGGCGGTGATGGTGTAAAGCTTGGAGCGGTTGTCGACCGACGGATAGATCAGCGGGTTGCCCGAGATCGATTTGTCCAAGAGCGCCGTCGCCGGCAGGTTGGCGTTGGCGTAGCCGGTGAGCGTGCTCGAGGCGGCCGCCACCTTGGGCTCGAGCATGAAATCGAGGAAACGGTGGGCGCCGTCCGGATTGGGCGCGTCCCGGGGGATCGCCGCGACGTCGATCCAGAGCATCGCACCCTGGTTCGGGATGGCGTAGGCGATGTTGCGGCGGTCCTGAGCCTTGGCGGCACGGTCGCGCGCCTGAAGGATGTCCCCAGAATAGCCGAAGGCGAGGCAGATGTTCCCGCCGGCCAGCGCGTTGATGTACTCCGAGGAGTGGAACTTGCGGATATAGGGCCGTATGCCCTTGATAACCTCGGCGGCCTTGGCGAGATCCTCGGGCTTCTTCGAATCGGGATCGAGCAGCAGATATTTGAGCGCCGCGGGCAGCACGTCGGTGGCGCTGTCGAGCACCATGACGCCGCAATCGACGAAACGCGACACGATCGCCGGATCGAAGATCATGGCGAGCGAATCGATCGGGGCGTTGGCCATGCGTTTGCGGATTTCGCGGACGTTGTAGCCGATGCCGATCGTGCCCCACATCCAGGGAATGCCGTGGACATTACCGGGATCGTACTTGGCGAGCGCCGCCATCGTGGTGGGATCGAGGTTCTTCCAGTTCTTCAGCTTGGCCCGGTCGAGCGGCAGGTAGAGGTTGGCGCTAAGCTGGCGCACGAACCACGGCGAGGCCGTCGGCACCACAACGTCGTAGCCCGACCGGCCGGTCTTGAGCTTGGCGTCGAGGATCTCGTTGGAGTCGTAGGTCGTGTAGTTGACCTTGAGCCCGCTTTCCTTGGCGAAGGCTTTGAGCTGGTCCTCGGCGATATAGTCCGACCAGTTGTAGACGTTGACCGTCCCCTGGCCCAGCGCAGAGCCGGCGCCCATGGAAAGCAACATGGCAAACAGGAAAGCAAGACCGCTCAAACGCATCGAGGACTCCGCAGCATCAGACGCCAAGATACCTGTGCTGCAGCTCGCTGTCGCGGGCGAGCTCGGGCGACGTGCCGGACCACACGACGCGACCTTTTTCGACGA
>PLYQ01000047.1:3788-12607 GCA_003153415.1 Rhodospirillales bacterium
AGCCTGGGGAAGAACTCGAAGACGCGGCCGAGCGTCCAGGGGGTGGCGCGGCGGCCGCGGTTGGCGGCCACCGCGATCAAATTCTCGCGCACCGAGAGGTTGGGAAAGATCTGCCGGCCTTCCGGCACCAGGCCGAAGCCCAGGCGGGCGATGCGAAAGGATGGCAGGTGATCGACGCGGCTGCCGTCGAACTCGACGACGCCGCGCCGGGTCGGCAGGACGCCCATGATGGCATGTACGGTCGTGGTCTTGCCCATGCCGTTGCGGCCCATCAGCGTCACTACCTCGCCGGCATCGACGCTCAACTCCATGCCGAACAGCGTCTGGCTAGCGCCGTAGAAGGCCTCCAACTCGCGCACCCGGAGCATCACGCGACCTCCTCGCCGAGATAGGCTTGGCGCACTTCTGGGTTGGCGCGGATTTCCTCGGGGGTGCCCGACGCGATGGCACGGCCATAGACTAGCACGGTGATGCGGTCGGCGAGCTGAAAGACGGCATCCATGTCGTGCTCGATCAAGAGCATGGCGCGCTTGCCCTTGAGCGCGCGCAGGAAACCGATCATGGCTTGCGATTCCTCCGCGCCCATGCCGGCCATCGGCTCGTCGAGCAGCAGCAGTTTGGGATCGCCGGCCAGCGCCATGGCGATCTCGAGCTGGCGCTGCTCGCCGTGACTGAGGGCCGACGCCAGTACCCCGCCGCGTTGATCGAGGCCGACGGCGGCGAGGCCGTGCCAGGCGGGGTCGCGCAGGGCCCGGTCCTTGCGGACATCGCCCAGGAAACGGAAGGAATGACCGGCGTGGGCGAGGATGGCGATCGCGACGTTCTGGATCGCCGTGAATTCGCGGAACACCGAGGTGATCTGGAAGGAGCGCGCCAAGCCCAACTGCACGCGCGCATGGGTCGGCAGGCGTGTGATGTCGCGGCCGGCGAAATGGATGGCGCCTGAATCGGGCGCCAGATTGCCGGTGATCTGGCTGACCAGCGTCGTCTTGCCGGCGCCGTTGGGCCCGATCAGGGCGTGGATTTCGCCCGGGCGAACGTCGATCGACACTGAGTCGGTGGCGAGCAGGCCGCCGAAGCGCTTGACCAGGCGCCGGGTGGTGAGCAGCGGCTCAGTCATGATGGCGTCCGAGCAGGGAATCGATGCCGCCCTTGGCGTACAGCGCCACCAGCACCAGCATCGGGCCGAACACGATCTGCCAGTATTCGCCCCAGCCCTTGTGGCCGAGATCCATCAGCGGTTTCAGCGATTCCTCCAGCGCGAAGAAGGCAATGGCGCCGTAGATCGGTCCAAACAGCGTGCCCATGCCGCCCAGCACGACCATGACGATGAGATCGCCCGACTTCACCCACGACATCATGGCCGGCGAGATATAGGCGCCTTCGTTGGCGAGCAGGACACCGGCCAGGCCGCCGAAGGCGCCGGCGATGACGAAGCCCACGAGGCGGTAACGGAACACCGGGAAACCGAGCGCCGTCATGCGCAGTTCGTTCGATTTGGTGCCGCGCAGCACCGCACCGAAGCGCGAATTGGCGAAGCGGCTGCAGAACCACAGGGTGGCGCAGAGCAGGAAGAGGCAGAGCCAGTAGAACGATGCCTTGTCGCGCAGGTCGATCAGGTCCGGGAAGCGGCTGCGGCTGATGTTGAGCCCGTCGTCGCCGCCGTAGGCCGCCAGTCCGGCGCTCACATAATAGACGAGCTGCGCGAAGGCCAAGGTGATCATGATGAAATAGACGCCGCGTGTCCGGAGCGACAGCGCGCCAACTATTGCCGCCCACAGCGCCGATGCGGCGATGGCGACCGGCCATTGCAGCCAGCCGCTCTGGACGCCGCTTGCCGACAGGATGCCGACGGCGTAGCCGCCGATGCCGAAGAACACGGCGTGGCCGAAGCTCACCAGCCCGCCGTAGCCCAGGATCATGTTGAGGCTGACTGCCGCGATCGACCAGATGACGATGCGTGTGCCGACCGATAGGAGGTAACGCTCGTCGAAGGCCTCTGTCAGCGCCGGCAACACCACGAAGACCAGCAGCAACATCACCGTGACGAAGCCGCGCGGTGTGCGCAGTGACGCCAGGAGTGAACCCATCATGTCCGTTGACCGAACAGGCCGGTCGGTCGCCACACCAGCACACCGGCCATCACAATATAGACCAGGACCTGCGAGATCGCCGGAGCGGCGCTCGAGGCGGTGGCGGTGCTCATGAAGGTCTTGAGCAGGTCGGGCAGGAAGGCGCGGCCGACGATGTCGATCTGGCCCACCACCATGGCGGCCACGAAGGCGCCTTTGATCGAGCCGATGCCGCCGATCACGATTATCACGAAAGCCAGGATCAGGATGTCGTCGCCCATGCCGATCTTGACCGAGCTGATGGGGGCCGCCATCAGGCCGGCGAGACCGGCGAACACGGCGCCGAGGCCAAACACCAGGCTGAACAACAACTCGATATTGACGCCGAGGGCGGCGATCATGCGTCGGTTCGAGGCGCCGGCGCGGATCAGCATGCCGAGCCGCGTGCGCGCCACCAGCCAGGCGAGGAAGAGTGCGACCAGCGCCCCCACGACGATGATGGCGAAGCGGTAGGCGGGATAGGGCACGCCCGGCAGGATCTCGACGGTGTGGCTGAGGAATAAGGGCACGGCGATACTCTTGCCGGCCGGTCCCCAGACCGCGCGCACCAGCTCGTTGAAGAACAGGATCAGGCCGAAGGTCGCCAGCACCTGGTCGAGATGGTCGCGCGCGTAGAGCCGCCGCATCACCACGGCTTCGACGATCACGCCCAGCAGGAAAGTCGCGGGCAGGGCGAGCAGCGCGCCCCAGACGAACGAATCGGTCCAGCCGATCAGCGTCCAGGCGAGGTAGGCGCCCATCATATAGAGCGAGCCGTGCGCCAGGTTCACGAGATCCATGATGCCGAAGGTGAGCGTCAGGCCAGCGGCGAGCAGGAACATCAGCAGGCCGAGCTGCACGCCGTTCAGCATCTGGATCAGTAGATAGTCCATCGCACCCTTCAAACGAAACGGGAGCGCGTTGCCGCGCTCCCGTCAACTGCGAGGCTCAAGGCCTCACTTCATCGGGCACTTCTCGTAGTACGGATCCTTGGCATCTTTCACCGCCGTGGCGATGGTCTTCACCGTCATCATGCCCTGGGGATCCTTGACTGCTTCCTGAATGTAGAAGTTCTCGATCGGGAAGTTGTTGGTGTTGTACTTGAAGCCGCCGCGCAGCGACTTGAAGTTGGCTTTCTTCAGCTCGGCGCGGACCTTGGCCTTGTCGGAGAGGTCGCCCTTCAGCGCCTCGGCCGCCGAGGCGATCAGCATGATCGCGTCGTAGCTCTGCGCGCCGTAGTACGACGGATAGACGTTGTACTTCTTCTTGAAGTCGGCGACGTAGCGCTTGTTCTGCTCGTTCGGCAGGTCGTTGACCCATTCCTGGGCGCCCAGCGTGCCGAGCGCCAGCTCGCCCTGCTGCGGCAAGGTGATCGCGTCGATCGAGAACACCTGGTAGAGCGGCACGGTCTTGTTGAGGCCGGCCTGGACCCACTGCTTGACGAACTGAACGCCGTGCGCGCCGGGATAGAAGATGAAGATGCCGTCCGGCTTGGCGGCACCGATCTTGGCGAGCTCGGCCGAGAAGTCGAGCTGGTCGGGCCACTTGGTGAAGTCCTCGCCGATGATCTTGCCCTTGTAGGAGCGCCGCACGCCCGCCAGCATGTCCTTNNTCGCCCATCGCCATCGGCGTCTGGTCGTTCTGCCACGAGGTCGAGAAGAAATTCTTGTTGCAGAGTTCGCCCGCGATCTGGGACGGCCCGGCATTGGCTGAGATCAGGATGGTGTCGCCCTCGTCGGTCACGGTCTTGAGCGAGGCCAGCAGCACGTTCGACCAGATGTAGCCCGCGATGAAATTCACCTTGTCCTGCTGGATGAGCTTCTCGGAGCGCGCCTTGCCGACGTCGGGCTTGAACTGGTCGTCCTCGTAGACGATCTCGATCTTCTTGCCGCCGGCCTTGCCGCCGAGATGCTCGACCGCAAGGTCAACCGAGCGGCGCATGTCCTCGCCGATCGCCGCCTGCGAGCCCGACAGCGTGGTGACGAAGCCGATCTTGACGCTCTGCTGCGCCATCGCCGGCTGCAGGCCGAACGCCAGCGCCGCGATTGTTGCGGACCCAAACAATATGTTTTTCATGAGCCGTCGCTCCCTGCTTTGATTGACGCTATAGAACCCGAAAAAGCTCAGCCACGCAATTTGAAGCGTTGGATCTTGCCGGTGGCGGTCTTGGGCAGCTCGGGCACGTACTCGACCCAGCGCGGGTATTTGTAGGGCGCCAGGGTCTTCTTGCAGAGCGCTATCAGCTCGTCGGTGAGGGCGGGGCTGCCGTTGCCGGCCTGCTTCAGCACCACGAAGGCCTTGGGTTTTGTCAGCTCGTTCTCGTCGGCGTGGGCAACAATGGCGGCCTCGAGCACGGCGGAATGGCCGATCAGGCAGTTCTCGATCTCGATCGGCGAACACCAGATGCCGCCGACCTTCAGCATGTCGTCACTGCGGCCGTCATAAATAAAGTAGCCATCATCGTCCTGACGGTACGTGTCGCCAGTGTTCAACCAGCCATCCACCATGGTCTCGGCGCTCTTCTCCTGCTTGTTCCAGTAATACTTGGCGGCCGATTCCGAGCGGATCCACAAACGGCCGCGCTCTCCTCTCGGCACAGGTTTGCCGCTTTCATCGACGATCTTCACTTCGTAACCCGGCACCGGCTTGCCGCTGGTGCCGGGCCGGTAGTCGTCGGGCCGGTTGCCGATGAAGATGTGCAAACACTCGGTCGACCCGATGCCGTCGAGGATGATCGTGCCAGTCTTGTCTTTCCAGCGCCGGAAGATTTCGGCCGGTAGCGCCTCGGCCGCCGAAACACAGGCCCGCACGCTCGAGAAGTCGCGCTTTGCCTTGTCGAGCGCCACGAGTTGGGGCGCATAGAGCGCCGGCACGCCGTAGTAGAGCGTCGGCTTGAAGCGCTCGATCATCTCGAAGGTGGTATCGGGCGTCGGCCGGCGGTCGTCGAGGATGGCGGTGCTGCCCGTCCACAGCGGGAAGGTCATGCCGTTGCCCAGCCCGTAGGCGAAGAACAGCTTGGCGGCGGAGAAGGAGACATCGGCCTCCGTCACGCCCAGCACGCGCACGCCGTAGAGCTCGCTGGTCACCACCATGTCGCGCTGGGCGTGGACAGCGCCCTTGGGCCGGCCGGTCGAGCCCGAAGAATAGAGCCAGAAGCAGTCATCGGTCGGACCGGCGAGGCGCGCCTCGAGCTTGTCGGAGGCCTTGGCCATCTCGGCCAGGAAGGCGTCGACCGTCATGGCCTTCGGCGCCTTCGTCCCGAGCTGCTTCAGCGCAGGCTCGATCTCGCCCGCGAACTCGCTGGAATAGACGACGAGTCCGCAGCCCGAATCCTCGATCATGTAGGCGTAGTCCGCGCCGCGCAGCAGGGTGTTGAGAGGGATTGGCACGACGCCGGCTTTGATGGCGCCCCAGAACAGATAGAAGAAGGCAGGGCAATCCTTGACGACCATCATCAGCCGGTCGCCGGGCTTCAGTCCCAGGGCGAGCATGGCGTTGCCGCTGCGGTTCACCCGCTCGGTCAGCTCGGCATAGGTCACCGTCTCCTGCGCCGTGTGGATCGCAGCCTTCGCGCCACGGCCTTCGCCGACGTGGCGGTCAATGAACGGCACAGCCACGTTAAACCGCTGGGGCAGGCGGACCTTGTCGTCAGGTCCGAAGGAGATGCCGGAGGGAAAAGCCATGATGGTCCTCGTGTAGCGTAACTGGTCGCCTCATGTCATATCGTCGTGCGCGGCGTGGGGAGATCGAATGGACATCGCACGTTTTGTACCCGGCTTGGCGGTGCTCCGGACCTACAAGGTGTCGTTCCTGCCGCACGATCTGGCGGCAGGCCTCACGCTCGGTGCGGTGATGGTGCCGGTGGGCCTGGCCTACGGCGAACTGGCTGGCCTGCCGCTGGCTGGCCTCTACGGCAGCATGCTGCCGCTGCTGGCCTACGCGCTGTTCGGCAGCTCGCGCCAGCTCGTCGTCGGTCCGGACACCGCGATGGCGGCCATCGTTGCCGTGAGCGTGGCGCCTCTTGCCCTGGGCGATCCCGGCCGGCTGGCGCTGCTCGCGGCGGGGCTCGGCGTGATGGTCGGCATCCTTTGCCTGCTGGCCGGCCTGCTGCGGCTGGGCTTCATCGCCAATTTTCTCTCCAAGCCGGTGATCGTGGGCTTCATGCACGGGCTGGCGCTGGTGATCGTGGGCGCGCAGCTGCCCAAGGTCCTGGGCATTCGGTCGGAAGGCGAGACCACGCTCGATCAATTCGCCAACATCCTCCATCGGTTGGGCGATACTAACCTCGCAGCGCTGGCGATCGGCGCGAGCTGCTTTGCCGTCATATTGCTCTGCCGCCGGTTTCTGCCGCGCGTGCCCGGCACGGTCGTGGCACTGGTGGGATCTGTGCTGGCCGTGGCCCTGCTCGGTCTCGACGCGCGCGGTGTCGCTATCGTGGGCAAGATCCCGGCCGGCCTGCCCGGGCTTTCGCTGCCGTTCCTGTCGCTGGCCGATGTCGATGCCCTTCTTCCCGTCGCCCTGGTGGCGGCGCTGCTGTCCTTCTCCGACACCGTGGTCACGGCGCGCGCCTTCGCCGCTCGCAATGGCTACAAGATCGATGCCAACCAGGAGCTGACCGCGCTTGGCGCGGCGAACCTGGCCGCGGGGCTGAGTCAGGGGCTGCCGATCAGCGCCAGCGACTCGCGGACCGCCGTCGCCGAGGCAGCCGGCGGCCGCACGCAGGTCACCTCCGTCGTGGCCGTTCTTGTCGTGGCCGCCGTCTCGCTGTGGCTTGCCAATCTCCTCTACTGGCTGCCCTCGGCGGCGCTGGGCGGCATTCTGATTGCGTCGGCCTGGACGATCTGCGATTTCCGCGAGTTCGTCCGGCTCTGGCAGTTCCGCGGCATCAGCCTGGCGTCGGCGCTGCTGACGCTGGCCGGCGTGGTCGTGTTCGGCCTGATGGAAGGCATCCTGATCGGTGTCGTCTTCTCGATCGTCCTGCTGCTGCGCGCGCTGGCCTTTCCGCCCGACGCCGTGCTGGGACGCACGCCCGACGGCGGCTGGCACGATCCCGCTCACCGTCCCGATGCCGTGTCGGTGCCGGGGCTGCTGGTCTATCGCTTCTCCGCGCCGCTCTTCTTCGCCAACTGCGGTCTGTTCCAGGAGCGCATCGAGCAGCTTGTCGATAGGGCAAGCCAGTTGGTGAAGGCCGTCGTGGTGGATGGCGGCGCCATTCATGACGTCGACCTGATGGCGTGCGAGACGCTGGTCGAGGTCGAGAGCGGGCTGCGCGGCCGCGGCATCCGCCTCGCCTTCGGCAATTTGCGCGACCGGGTGAAGCGCGACATCGAGCGTGGTCTGCAGCTTTCGCCGCAGGACGACGATATTACCTTCCCCACCGTGGCCGCGGCGGCGGAAGCGGTCACGACCGGCTGCTGACCGGCTCTCCTGTAGCTCCAGCCGGCGCCAAATGGCAGGCTGGACCTACCAGTTGAAGGAGGCGAGCGATGCCGGTCGTTGACTACGCGGCGCTGCCGGAATTCCCCATGCGGGCGGGGCTCACCGGCAAATGGATTGCAGGCCACGAGCACGGATCGACGGCGCTGAGCGTCCTGTCCAACACCGTGGAGCCCGGCGTCGCCGTGCCGCGGCATTTTCACGAATATGAAGAGGTCATTCTCGTCGAGGCGGGGCAGGTCTGGGTCGAACTGGACAAGGTCCGGATGACGGCAGGCCCCGGCCAGTCGGTCATCATCCCACCGCACACCACCCACGCCTGGGGAGCCATCGGGCCGGGCACGACGCGCGTGCTGTTCATCTGGCCCGTGCTGGATCCGTTCGCCCCGGGCAAGAGCACCTACCTCGAAGGCGCGCCGCCCGCGGTTAGTTGAACCGCACATACTCGAAGTCGCCTGCCTGGTTGTTGATGCCGCGCGCCGGCGGGGCGATCCACTGGGCGAATTTGCCGGGCTGGATCACGGCAGGGCCCATCAGGGAGGTGACATAGGCGCGGTCCTCGGCCGTCGGCAGCCACTTGCCTTCGTTGGCTTTCCAGTCGGCCTCGCTCAGCACCTTGCCGTCGGGCGAGATGCGCATGTCGGCAAAGCCGCCGATGCGACGGTCGAAGCCGCGGTGCGGCAGCTTCAGCTCGAAGTCGATACCGGCCTGCTCGATGACCTTGTTCCAGCGCAGCAGGCCTTTGGCGCAGTCCTCGACATAGTCCTGGCGAAGCCGTTCGTTCAGCGCGGCCAGAGCCGGCACGGTCTTCTTGACGATGCGGCCGTTCTCGGCGGTGTCGATGTCGAAAGTCGCGTTGGTGAGAAGGTGGTCGTCCTCGATACGCGTCTCGAGGTAACGGCCCTTGACGCCCATCGTGTAGTAGTTGGCGGCGTTGGTGGAAGCCTCCTGGCCGAACAGGTCGAGCGACACCGAGAAGTGGAAGTTGAGGTACTTCTGGATGGTCGGGAGGTCGATCGCGCCGAGCGAACGCACGTCGTCGGTCTTGTGCTCCTTCATCAACTCGCAGGTACGTTGGACGATGCGCTGAACGCCGGTCTCGCCCACGAACATGTGGTGCGCTTCCTCGATCAGCATGAAGCGGCAGGAACGCGACAACGGATCGAAGCCCGATTCGGCCAATGAGGCGAGCTGGTACTTGCCGTCGCGGTCGGTGAAGTAGGTGAACATGAAGAAGGAGAGCCAGTCCGGCGTCGCCTCGTTGAAGGCGCC
>PLYQ01000100.1:0-20156 GCA_003153415.1 Rhodospirillales bacterium
GGCACCAACGACCTGACGCAGACGGCCTTCGGTATCAGCCGCGACGACGCGGCGAGCTTCTTGGGCATCTACACGTCAAAGGGCATCCTGGCGGCCGATCCGTTCGTGTCGATCGATCGCGATGGCGTCGGCGCGCTCATCCGCATGGGCGTCGAGCGCGGGCGGGCGACCCGCCGCAAGCTCAAGGTCGGCATCTGCGGCGAGCATGGCGGCGATCCGGCTTCGGTGTTCTTCTGCCACAAGGCGGGCCTCGACTACGTCTCCTGCTCGCCCTACCGCGTGCCGATCGCGCGGCTGGCCGCGGCGCAGGCGGCTCTGGGCGGCCCGCTCAAGACGGAATGACGCTTTCCGCGCTCCGGCAAGACGGCAAGGGGGGCGGCAAGCGGGCGCTGGCCGAGGCGCTTGCAGCCCTTGAGCGCGATCCCGACGGCAAAGCCCAGCAAGCCCTGCTCGACGCCGCGTGGCGTCAACCGCGCGCTCATGTCGTGGGCATCACCGGCCCGCCCGGCGTCGGCAAGTCCTCGCTCTGCGCGGCGCTGGTCGCGGCCTGGAGAGGCGACGGCAAGACCGTCGGCGTGATCGCCGTCGATCCTTCCTCGAAGGCCAGCGGCGGCGCCTTGCTCGGCGATCGCGTGCGCATCGTCCATGACTCCGCCGACGAAGGCAGTTTCGTGCGCTCGATGGCGGCCCGTGACCGCCTGGGCGGGCTGGCCGATCAGACGCTTGCTGCCATGGTGCTGATGCGCGCCCAGTTCGACCGCGTGCTGATCGAGACCGTGGGTGTCGGCCAGTCGGAAACCGATGTCGTGGGTGTGGCCGACACCGTGGTGTTCTGCGTCCAGCCGGGCTCGGGCGATTCGCTGCAATTCATGAAGGCGGGCATCGTCGAGATCCCCCATCTGATCGCCGTTACCAAGGCCGATCTCGGTGCCGCCGCGGAACGGGCGCGGGCCGATGTGGCGGGCGCCCTGTCGCTTGGCGCGGCGGGCAAGGGCGACTGGCCGCTCAAGGCGCTGGCCATGTCGTCGCGCAGCGGCGCCGGCATGGACGCACTGTTGGCGGCAATTGAAGCGCACCGGCAGCATCTCGCGGCGGACGGGCGACTTGCCGTCGCGCGCCATCGTCAAAGCGAGGGTTGGCTGGTTGAAGCGCTGCGCGAACGCTTCGGTCAGCGCGGCCTTGCCAGGCTCGCCAGGCTTGGCTTGGATACCGCCTTGCCGGCCGGCGGCCAGCCGTTCGAGCGCCTGCGCGTGCTGACCAGCGCCCTGGAGACATCGCGATGAGCCATCCGACCGACCCCAGCTGCATCTTCTGCAAGATCGTCGCGGGCCAGGTCCCGAGCTTCAAGCTCATGGAGGACGAGGCGACGGTCGCCTTCATGGACATCAATCCGGTCAACCCCGGCCACGCGCTGGCGGTTGCCAAAGGCCATTGGCCGACGGTCGATGTCGTTCCGCCCGAGGTGCTGGCAGCCGTTGCCAAGACCGCCCAGCGCATCGCCAAGGCCGCGATGAAGGAACTGAAGCCGGCGGGAGTGAACCTCGTTCAGGCCAACGGCGAAGGCGCGGGCCAGAGCGTGCCGCATCTGCACATCCACATCATGCCGCGCCGGCCGGGCGACGACGTGTCGCTCAACTGGGAGCCTAAGCCCGGCGACATGGCCGGCATCAAGGCGGTCTACGAGAAGCTGAAGGCCGCGCTGTAGGTCTTGCCGGACCGCGGGCCTCCAGGCCCGCGGTCCGGCAAGACTTAAGCCGCCACCAGACTGGCGCGGTTCGCCGGGATACTGAACCACTCGCGCTCGTCCTGGCGGAAGTGCTCGCGCACGTAATCGATCACCGTGCGGATGCGCGCGCCCTTGTTGGTTTCCTCGTGGCTCACCAGCCAGATGTCGCGAGCGATCCTGAGATCGATCGGTGCGGCCACCACGTTCGACGACTTGGTGATGTAGTCGGGAAACACCGAGATTCCATAGCCGACCCGCACCGCCTCGACGGCGGCGTAGGACGAGTTGGTGCGCAGCACGACCGAGGCACTGCGCTCGACAACCTCGCTCCACGGCTTCATCGCCGGCAGGGCGTGCAGGGTGGTGTGGTCGACGATGTGGTGCTCGCGCAGATCCTCGAGCTTCTGCGGCAGGCCGTACTGCTCGATATAGTTGGGCGCGGCGAAGATCGACATGTTGAACTGGCCGACGCGCGCGGCGACGAGCTGGTTGGACGTCGGACGGAAGAAGCGGATGGCGAGGTCGGCCTGCCGCGTGGCGAGGTCGAGCACCTGGTCGCCCGAGATCACCTGGACGACGATGTCGGGATGCGTGCGGCGCAGTTGATCGAGCCGCGGCACCAGCCAATGGGCCGCGATACCTTCGGTCGAGGCGATGCGCACGACGCCGGACATCTCGCGGTCGAGGCCGGCCAGATGGCGCTCGATCGACGAGGCGTTCGACATCATCGATTCAGCCTGCACGAGCACGCCACGCGCCGCCGGCGTCACTTCCATGCCATGACGGTGACGATCGAACAGCTTGGCGCCCAGCCGGCGCTCGAGCGCCTGGATGCGGCGGCCGACCGTCGTCTGCTTGGTGTTCAGCTGTGTAGCAGCGGCACTGAAACTTCCGGTCTTGGCGACGGCCAGGAAGAACCTGACGTCGTCCCAGTCGCCGAGAATATTCGGCACCTTGCTCTTGCGGGGTGAAGGCGTGACCATAGTAACAATCGATACAATAGGTTTCCGGCCCAAATGTTTACTCAGAGGGGCCTTGTATGGTTTATCTTACACCATTGATTGTGGAATGTCGTTTTCTGTCTCTTTTGTAGGGTATTAGCCGGCTTTTTTCAGCAACCGGTTGGATACCAAAGCCACATATCTAGTCCTCGTATTCGTTTGTCAATCAATCGGTAGTGTTTATTCACGATTGACCACGCAACGGGGTGCTCTGTGGCCGCCATCGGCTCGGACAGCAATGTGAGCGCATTTACCGGCCAGATCGCCCGGGCGACCCGCTATGTCCGCAGCCCCTCGACGCGCATGGCGGCGTTTGGCGGCCTCCTTACCTACGTGAGCTATGCGTGCGCGCACGGCAGTTGGGCTAACCCGACGCTGATGGCCGTGTCAGTGTTCATCGGGTTGTTTCTGCCGACCTACTCCAAGCTCAGCAACAAGGCCGAGTTGTGGGCAAACAACCGGTTCGGCTTCGTGACGGCCGGCAGGTTCGGACGGTTCCTCCCGCAGTTGGCGTTCAACCTCGCGGTGTTCTGGACGTGTCTATGGGGAGGGGCGTTCAACCAGGCAGGGATCGCGTCGGTCGGCGGCTTCGCCGGCGCCGCGCTCCTCACCACGCTCGCCTCCCAGGGCACCCAGTATCTCGGCGGCTACTGCGTGGCGCGCGGCATCGGCGACGCCAACCGCAACACGCTGGTCGGCCTGCTGGCGAACATCATCCTGGCGGCGCTCGGCACGGCGGGTATTCCCGGTGCACGCGAGGCCTTCCTGGTCCTGGGCTTCGTGCTCGGCGCGCTGTTCTTTGGCGTGGGCCTGCTGTCCGACATCCGCTCGGTGTTCGCACCCAAGGGTGGCATCGGCATCCTCCTCGGCACCTTCAATCCGTTCCACAACAGCCACCTCGCGCTCCTGCGGCAGGCGATGGAGGACCGCAAGCTCGACAAGATCATCATCCATCCGACGCTGATCCCCAAGCTGCACGCCGATGCCTTCCGCAAGGGCGAGATCCGGGTGGGGCGACTGGAGGGCGGCTTCCAGATCTACGAGAAGACCGACAAGGCCGATTCCAACGTCGACTATTTCCCGACCGGCAGGATCTTCCTGCCGCCCGAGACGCGGAAGGTGCTGATCGACCTCGCCGTCGCCGAAGCCGGCCTCGGCAACCAGGTCGAGGTCATCTTCCTGCGCGAGACCTACAGCACCAGGGGCTTCCAGGGCGTGATCGGCGAGATCAAGAAGCAAAATCCCGGCACGCGCCTGCACATGCTGCACGGTACGGATTTCGGCGGCATGCTGGTGCGCAGCATCAGCGACGAGTGCGGCTGGATCTATCCGTGGCGCATCCTGCGCCGCGACAAGATTTCGGCGACGGCCATCCGGGCTGGCGCCAAGGGCATGACCCCGCCCGTCGTGACCGACGTGCTGGGACAAATTTCAGCGAATCTTCCGGTGGTGACGGCTGGGGGCCGCCGCTTCCGGAACGACAACGGAGTACTGACCGAGGGGGTTTAGCATGACTGTGCAACAGCAGCCGGCGGTGATGTCGAACCATCCCGTCGTGACCATCAAGCTCGCGTCTACATCCGACGAGCTCCTGCAATGCTACGCACTGCGCGCCGCCGTCTTCATGGGCGAGCAGGAGTGCCCGTACTGGGAGGAGTTCGACGGCAACGACTACACCGCGAGCCACCTCATGCTCTACGTCGACGGTGAGCCGGCCGCGTCGATGCGCGTGCGCTGGTTCGCCGAGTTCGCCAAGCTCGAACGCGCTGTCATCCTGAAGCGCTACCGCTCGATGGGGCTGTTCATCCCGTTCGTCGAATGGGCCAAGGAGTTCTGCCGCAAGAAGGGCTACCGCAAGGCCTACCTGCACGGCCAGCGCCGGCTGTGGGAGATCTTCGAGCGCGACGGCTTCCGCAAGGTCACCGACCAGCCCTTCCACTTCTCGGATCACGAGTACGGCGCCTTCGCCTGCGATCTCGAGGTCGGCGAGAATCGGCCGACCGTCTTCACCGATCCGTTGGTGCTCAACCGGCCGGAAGACCGGCTGGATGCGCCGGGCATCCTGGAAAAGTCGGCCGAGCGCGGCGCCAGCAATCCGCATGCGGACTGGTCCGAGCGTCGTCGGGCGAATTGAGAGGGATTTGACATGAACGACATTTCACAATCGATCGGCGGCGAGCCCGTCACCACCAAGCTCGCCATGAGGATGGAGGACTCGCTGCAGGCCTTCGCGGTGCGCGCCGCCTGCTTCATCGGCGAGCTTGAAGTGCCGTTCTCCGAGGAGTTCGACGGCCACGACTACGGCGCCACGCACGTCATCGCCTATGTCGGCGACGAGCCGGCCGGCGCCGTGCGCGTCCGCTGGTTCAAGTCGTTCGCCATGCCCGAGCGGCTGGCGGTGATCCAGCGCTTCCGCGGCCACAATATCGGCCAGCTGCTGCTCGAGCGCTGCCGCACGCTCGCCGCGAGCCGTGGCTGCCCCATGCTCTACGCCCAGACCCTGCCGCGCGATGTGACCTACTGGGAAAAGCAGGGCTGGCGCCGCCTGTTGCCGGAGGAGGCGGGCAGCGGGCCCAAGCGCATCGTTGCCGTGGTGCGGGCCGTCGATCCCAGCAAGCCGTTGCCCGAGTTCGAGGCGCCCGAGGCGGTCGTGCTGCGGGCCGAACCGCAGCTCGACGCCTCCGGCCTGCCGCTTGGTACGATATCGAACTAGCTTCAGGCGAGGGGACGCCGCCAAAGACGTCGCACGGGATTGCCGCTATGCTGGATCGTTCCTTTGGGGGGAATGAGACCGGACAGGCGATCCCACCGGGGCGGAGGCGACGTCAAGCCCGTCCACGCGCCGGCTGCTGGGCCGGCGCGTGGACGTGGCCCGAATGACGGGCCCGAATGAAGGGGGAGCGATGGGAGTGTTCGAGATCGTCGTCGAACCGCAAGTGCGGCGACGACGGGGCCGCAAGCCGTTGTCTGGCAAGAAACGCGCGGCGGCCTTGTTCCGGGTGCGGCATGGGGTCCGCGATCTGATCGAGGAGGCCGAGCAGCTGGGCGACAGCGAACTCGTCCATTTCCTGGCGGTGGCCCAGCTTCTGGTCGAGGAGAAGGCGATGGCCCTCACGACGGGCAGCGCCGCTTTCGACGGCGTCGATACCAGCCTGCCGAACTAGGGTGGCGCGGCCGCGGGGCGGCCTCCTCGGCATGAGGTGTCTGTCACACCAGTTCCATCCGGAGCTTGCGGCCGACGGCGTGGGCGGCGCGCGTCAGCGTGTGCCCACCAGGTCTCCGGATTGCCCCCTACATCAGAACGTAATCGAGCCGCTGCCCGTCCACGTGTAGATGCGATAGCCGCCCGTTGTGGTGATCGTCGGAGAGCCGGTCGTGGAAGTGGCGGTCAAGTACGAGGCGGGGTAACGGATGATTACGACACCGGAGCCACCGTTTCCACCGACCGCGCCGGCTCCAGTGGTGTTGCCACCACCACCACCGCCACCGCCAGTGTTGGCTGTTGCATTGGAGCCGGCGGAGATAGCTCCGCCAGCACCGCCGCCGCCAGCGCCGCCAGCGCCGCTGCCGGCACCGTAGTTGCTACCAGCACCGCCGCCGCCTGCGTAGGTTACAGAGGCGCCTGAGATAGACGAGGCACTTCCAGAGCCGCCGGCACCACTGGTGTTCGAGTTGGGTGGAACCTGACCAGCGGCACCCGCGCCGCCACCACGGCCAGCGGCATAAGCCGCAGCATGGCTGGCGTCGTTCTGAGCGCCGTTATTGCCTTGGCCGCCTGTTCCAGCGCCTCCGCTGGATGTGATGCCGCTTGAGCCGCCAGCACCGCCGCCAGAGCCGCCGCTTGTGCCGGCAGTCTGGTCCTTGCCGCCACCACCACCGCCAGTCGCAGTGATGGTTCCGAATACCGAGTTGCCACCGCTGCTCCCGTTTGCGCCAGACCCGGAACCGCCAGAACCGCTGGCGCCTACAGTAACAGTTATGGGAGAGGCGGCAGTGACCGCGTATCGCATCTGACCCCGCACGGGTGGGCCTTTCCGGCAATGTTCGCGGATATCGGTTTTCGGCGCGCGTCCCGGCCAGCCCTCGCGGGCGGCAAGCCTCATGAGTCTCATGAGATTCATGAGGAAGCGCCTGAAACGCCGAAGAATCGGGCCTCAGTGGGCAATCCTCATGAGGATTCTTTTTTGGCGGCGAGCAGGGATCGCCGGGGTGGCCGCGCGAACGTTCCGACGGTTCCTCGCGAGGCTCGCGAGCCTCGCGAGGAATCGCGCAAAAGCCTGTTGGGGCGGCGCTTTACTCAAATGCTCGCGAGCCGAGTTTTTTGCCCGGGCAGGGGGTGGAGGGAAAGTGGGAACAATCGCCCCAAAGCCCTATGGCATCGGCATCGAAGGCTTCCCACTGCGGTGGGAAACCGGGGAAACCCGACGCGCGCGACGGTTATTTGTGCCGCGGATCGAGCGCGTCGCGCAGCCCGTCGCCCAGCAGGTTGAACGACAGCACCGCGAAGAAGATCGCGAAGCCCGGCCAGAAGGCCATCCAGGGCGCCTGGGCGATGAAGCGCTGGGCGGCGTTCAGCATGCTGCCCCACGACGGCGCCGGCGGCTGCTGGCCCAGCCCCAGAAAGGACAGCGCTGCTTCGGCGATGATGGCGCCGGCGATGGCGAGCGACGCCTGGACCAGCAAGGGCGGCACGATGTTGGGCAGCACGTGGACGAGCGCAATGCGCCAGTGCGGATTGCCGACGGCGCGGGCGGCCTCGACATAGTCCTCGACCTTGGCGGCCAGCGTCTGGCCGCGCGTCAGGCGGACGAAGACCGGCGCGGCGGTGACGCCGATGGCGATCATGGCGTTGCCGAGGCTGGGACCGAGGAAGGCCGCGAGCGCAATGGCCAGGATCAGGAACGGCACGGCGAGCATGGCGTCGACGATCCGCGACAGCAGCGCGTCGATCCAGCCGCCGGCATAGCCTGCCAGCAGGCCGAGCGGTACGCCGGCGCTGAGCGCGATGCCGACCGAAACCAGGCCGGCGCTGAGCGAGGCGCGGGCGCCGAAGATGATGCGGCTGAGAATATCGCGGCCGACTTCGTCGGTGCCGAGCCAATGCGCCCACGACGGGGCTTTGCGCACCTGGGTGAAGCTGGTGGCTATGGGATCGTAGGGCGCGATCAGCGGCGCGAACACCGCGAGTGCGATGAACAGCACGACGACGAAGAGGCCGGCCATGGCGCCCTTGCGCCGCTTGAGCCGCCGCCAGGCGCGCGCCCACGGGTTCTCCTCGTGGGTCGTGACGTCTGGCGTCGTGGCGGAGAGGGCGGTGGCTGCCGTCATGCTTCAGCCGCGCAGCCGCGGGTTGACCAGCACGTAGGCAATGTCGGCCAGCAGGTTGAGCAGGATGTAGATCGTCGAGGTCACCAGCACGACGCCCTGGACCACGGCGTAGTCGCGGTTGAAGACGGAATCGACGATCAGCTTGCCGAAGCCCGGGATGGTGAAGATCTGCTCGGTCAGCACCGCACCCGAGAGCAACGTGCCGAACTCGAGCGCGCCCAGCGTGATGACCGGCGTCAGTGCATTGCGCAGCGCATGCTTCAGCACGACGCGGCGCTCTTCGAGCCCCTTGGCCCGCGCCGTGCGCACATAGTCCGCGCCCATCGCCTGCAACATGGCGCTGCGCGTATGGCGCATCAGGACGGCGGCGAAGGCGTTGCCCAGCACGAACGCCGGCATCACCGTGGCGGCGAGGCTTGCCTGCCAGTTCTCGCCCAGCCGCACGTAGCCCGATGCGGGCAGCCAGCCGAGCGTCACCGAGAACAGGAAGATCATCAGGATGCCGAGCCAGAAGTTGGGCGTACTCAGTCCCCACAGCGCGAACAGGTTGGCGCCATAGTCCCAGGCGGTGTCTTTCTTCACGGCCGAGACGATGCCGGCCGGAATGCCGATGCCCAGCGCCACGACGATGGCCATGCAGGCGAGCTGCAGGGTGACCGGCAGCTTCTCGGCGACCAGCGAGGCCACCGAACTCTTCAGCCGCATCGATTCGCCGAGGTTCCCCGAAAGTACGCCCTTGATCCAGTAGAAGTACTGGACCGGGATCGGCTCATCGAGGCGATATTGCGCGCGGATCTCGGCCAGCACCCCCGGGTCGCGTTCCTCGCCGGCCATGATCAGCGCGGGATCGCCCGGCAGCAGCTGCTGCAGGCCGAAGATCATGATCGAGACGAAGAAGATCGTCGGGATGATCTGCAGCAGCCGCTGGGTGAGGTACGAAAGCACGCTTTACTTGAGCTTGATGCCGACGACGCGCACCAGGCCGTCGGGCATCTGCTTGTAGCCCTCGACCTTGTCGGTGTGCGCGACCAGAACCTGAGGATGATAGAGGTACAGGATCGACCCCTCCGTCAGGAACTTGGCCGCTACTTTCTCATAGGCTTTCTTGCGGTCGGCAGGATCGCTCTTGGTACGCGCCTCCTGATGGGCGGCATCGACTTCCTTGTCGCAATAGCCAGCATTGTTCTGCGGCGAGCCGCAGGTCTGGAAGGAGTAGGAGTTGCCGTCGGGATCGCTGCGGCCGCTCCAGCCGATCAGAAAGAGTTGGTACGCGCCGTCCTCGGCCTGCTTGAGCGAAGTCGCGAATTCGGTGACGCGGATCTTGAGGTCGAAGCCCGCCTCGGCGGCCATCGACTGGATGACCTCGGCGACGGCCTTCGCTTCCGCGCCGTTGGGCACCATAAGGTCGAGGCTGAGCGGGCCGGTCACGCCGGCTTCCTTCAAGAGCGCGTTGGCCTTGGCGACGTCGCGCTTGGGAATGGGGAAGGCCTGCTGATAGTACGGGTTCTGCGGACTGACCCACTGGTTGCCCGGCACGAACTCGCCGTTGAACACCACCTGGTTGATGGCATCGCGGTCGATCGCCAACTCGAGTGCGCGACGGACGCGGGCGTCCTTGCCGAACGGGGTGTCGGACTTGGGCCCGTTCTTGAGGTTCATGGTGATGCCCTGGTAACCCAGCGACACCGCCTTGATCAGCTTGAGCTTGGGATTGTCGCGCACCGTCTTGATGTCGGTGGCGAGCACGCGCTCGATCAGGTCGAGGCCGCCCGAGCGCAGATTGGCCAGCCGCACCGTGGCGTCGACGATCGGCAGATAGGTGATCTTGTCGATGAAGACATGGTCCTTGTCCCAGTAGTCGGCGAACTTCTCGACCACGATGCGGTCCTGCTGGACCCGTTCGACGAACTTGTAGGGGCCGGCGCACACCGGCTTCAGGCCAAACTTGTCGCCTGCAGCCTCGGATGCCTTGGGCGAGACCATCATGCCGGCGCGGTCGGTGAGTTGGGCGAGCAGCGGCGAGAATGGCGCCTTGAGGTTGAGCTTGATGGTCAGCGGATCGACGACGTCGATGGTGTCGACGGCGGCGATCTCGGGCTTGCGGAACGAGCCCTTCATGTTGAGGTGGCGTTCGAGGCTGTATTTGGCAGCGGCGGCGTCGAAGGTCTCGCCGTCGTGGAACTTCACGTTCGGACGCAGCTTGATGATGACGGTCTTGCCGTCCGCCGAGGTTTCCTGGCCGAGCGCGAGCTGCGGCACGATGGCGAGCTTTTCGTCGATGTCGAACAGCTTGTCGCAGATCGACGCGAAGACGATGCGCCCGACGTAGGTGCGCGCCAGCGACGGATCGAGCACGTCGGGATCCTCGGCGAGGCCAATGCGTAAATGACTCTGGGCGGCCGCGCTGCCTGCCATCGAGGCGGTCATCGCGACGGTAAGCGCGAGCGAAAGGGCCAGTCTCTTCATGTTGCCTCCTGTGCAGAAACGAACGCCGCCTGAAGGCGGTCTAGTCTTATGCGGTCTTGATTTTGGCCGGCCGCCTCGGCGAGCGAGAGCGGTGGCGGAAGCTCGGGCCACCACGGGCAGGCCGTGGCATGGCCATTGTCGTCGAGGGCGAGAACCGGCTCGTCGCGGCGGCAGGACTCGCGGGCAAAGCGGCAGCGCGTGTGGAAGCGGCAACCGGGCGGCGGCGCCGTGGCGCTCGGGATGTCGCCTTCGAGCAGCGCACGTTCACGCACCGCCGTCGGATCGGGTAGCGGCACCGCCGAAAGCAGGGCGCGCGTGTAGGGGTGGCGCGGGTTGCGGAACAGTTCTTCGGTCGTCGCCGTCTCCACGATCTTGCCCAGGTACATTACGGCGATGCGGTCGGCGATGTGCTTCACAACCGCGAGATCGTGGCTGATGAAGATATAGGAGAGGCCAAAGCGCTGCTGCAGCGAGCGCATGAGATTGATCACCTGCGCCTGGATCGNNCGACACGTCGAGTGCCGAGACCGGCTCGTCGGCCACGATCAGCTTGGGCTCGACGGCGAGCGCGCGGGCGATCGCCAGCCGCTGACGCTGGCCGCCGGAGAATTCGTGCGGATAGCGCCGCGCATGGTCGGGCCTGAGTCCGACCAGCTCGAGGAGCTCGGCGACGCGGGCGCGGCGCTGGCTCTGGTTGCCGGCAAGCCCATGCAGCATCAGAGGTTCGCCCAGCATGGCGCCCACGGTCATGCGCGGATTGAGCGAGGCGTAGGGATCCTGGAAGATCACCTGCAGGCGCTGGCGCCGCGCGCGCATTGCCGTGGCGCCGAGCGCCAGCAGGTCGACATCCTCGAAGTGGACCGTGCCGGCCGTCGGCTCGATCAGGCGTAGCACCAGCCGCCCGACCGTCGACTTGCCGCAGCCCGACTCGCCTACGATCGCCAGCGTCTCGCCTTCATTGAGATGGATATCGATGCCGTCGACGGCCCGGACATGGCCCGACACCAACCCCAGCGCGCCGCGCCGGACCGGGAAGTGCTTCACCAGACCCGCGACCTCGAGCAGCGGCCCGCTCATGCCAGCACGCTCATGGCAGCACCTGGGACAGCGGCGCGCGTCGGCAACGGCTGAAATGACCCGGCGCCACCTCGACAAGAGCCGGCACGCTTGCCCGGCAGGCCGGCTCGACGAAAGGACAGCGCGCCGCGAAGCGACAACCCTCGATCGGCCGGCTCATGTCGGGCACGCGGCCCTCGATCGAGGGTAGCCGGTCGCGCTTGACGTCGAGGCGCGGGATCGAGCCCAGGAGGCCTACCGTGTAGGGATGCTCGGGCCGGGCGAAGAGATCGCGCACGGGCGCGCGCTCGACGATCTGGCCGCCGTACATGACGGCCACGTCGTCGGCCATCTCGGCCACCACGCCGAGGTCGTGGGTGATCAGGATGATGGCGGTGCCGGTGTCGTGTCGAAGCCGGCGCATGAGATCGAGGATCTGCGCCNNATCTGCGCCTGGATGGTGACGTCGAGCGCCGTGGTCGGTTCGTCGGCGATCAGCAGCTGCGGCCCGCAGGCCAGCGCCATGGCGATCATGGCGCGTTGGCGCTGGCCGCCCGACAGCTTGTGCGGATAGTCGTCGACCCGCTTCTCGGGGCTCGGGATGTGCACCACCTTCAGCATCTCGATGGCGCGCGCCCGCGCCTCGGCTGCGCCCAGGCCCTGATGGCGCTGGATCGCCTCGACGATCTGGTCGCCGATCGTGTAGGCCGGATTGAGCGAGGTCATCGGCTCCTGGAAGATCATGGCGAGCTGGGCGCCGCGCAGGTCGCGCAGCTCGCGGGCGGCGATCTTCAGCAGGTCGCGGCCCTCGAAGCGGACTTCGCCGCTCACCGTCGAATTCTCCGGCGGCAGCAGCCCCATCACCGCGAGCGACGTCACCGATTTTCCGCAACCCGATTCGCCGACCAATCCCAAGGTGTGGCCGCGCTGCAGGGAAAGGTCGATGCCGTCGACGGCGCGGACGGTGCCGTCGTCGGTCGCGAAACTCACCGATAGTCCGCGCAGATCGAGCAGCGGCCCGGCCAGAGACTCGCTCATTTGCGCTTAGCGTCCGGCAGCGTAACCCTGCATGCCGCGCGGGTTGGCCGCCGCCTTGCGCCACGGATCGTCGCGCGTGGCGGCGGTGAGGCGGCCTTCCGACCACTCGTCGTTGAGCTCGACTTCATGGCCGCGCTTACGCAATTCCTG
The DNA here is from genome assembly GCA_003153415.1 of Rhodospirillales bacterium. Taxonomy (GTDB): domain Bacteria; phylum Pseudomonadota; class Alphaproteobacteria; order Reyranellales; family Reyranellaceae; genus Reyranella. Next base: position 12,766 of record PLYQ01000100.1, read on the forward strand.
GACCGTTTCGGCCGGGATGCGGCCTTCCAGCACCAGCACGCCGGGGCGGGCCGTGCGCGGCCAGAACGAGCTGGGGAAGTGCTCGCTGTGCCAGGCCGGCGCGTCGATCGCTTCCTGCAGGTTCATGCCGCAATGGACATGGCGCAGGAACATTTGCGTGATCCACTGGTCCTGCTGGTCGCCGCCGGGTGATCCCCAGACCATGTACGGCTCGCCGTCGCGATGGGCGAGCGTGGGGGTGAGCGTCGTGCGCGGTCGCTTGCCGGGCGCCAGCGAGGACGGTTGGCTCTCCTCGAGCCAGCAGATCTGGCCGCGCGTGCCGATCGGGAAGCCGAGTTCGGGAACCACCGGCGAGCCGTGCAGCCAACCGCCCGAGGGGGTGGCCGTCACCATGTTGCCGTCCTTGTCGACGATGTCGAAATGGACGGTGTCGCCGCTCATCTGGCCCATGCGGCCGACCGTCGGCTCACCCGCACCGCTGGCTGCCACGGCCGCGCGCGAGCCGTCGGCACGCCTGAGCTTCACCACGCCGCCGTAGCCGTCAACCTTGCCCGGCCGCTGGTCCAGCGAGGCGCGCTTGGCGTCGATCAGCTTGCGGCGGTCGGCGTTGTAAGCATCCGACAGCAGCGTCTGCATCGGCACGTCGACGAAGTCGGGATCGCCGTAGAACGACTCGCGATCGGCGTAGGCGAGCTTGCTCGCCTCGACCACGAGATGAATGAAGTCGGCGCTGGTCGGATCGACACCGTCGAGGTCGAAGCCCTTGAGCAGCGCCAGCTGCTGCAGCACGACCGGCGCCTGCGACCACGGTCCTGCCTTGCACACGGTGTAGCGGCCGTAGTCGTAGGTGACCGGCGCCTCCACGGTGGCCTGCCACTTCGCCATGTCGTCGCCGCGCAGCAGGCCTTTGTTGCGCTGGCCCGAGACGTCCATCAGTTCCTGGTTCGTATAGAAACGGTCGATCGCCTCGGCGACGAAACCCTGGCTCCAGATCTTGCGCGCGCGCTCGATCGTGGCCTCACGGCCGCCGCCGCCGGCTTCGGCGTCCTTGACGATGCGCGCGTAGGTGTTGCCGATCGTGGCGTTGCGGAACAGCGATGCCGGCTTGGGTACTTTGTTGCCGGGCAGGAACACCGCGGCGGAGCTCGGCCAGTTCTGGCGGAAATTGTCGGCCACGGTGGCGATGGTGGCCGAGGCGCGCTCGACCAGCGGATAGCCGTTCAGCCAATAGCCGATGGCGGGCGCCAGGACCTCGCTCACGTTCATGGTGCCGTAGTCGCGCAGCAGCAGCATATAGGCGTCGAATGTGCCCGGCACGCAGGCCGGCAGTAGTCCCGTGCCGGGGATCAGGTCGAGGCCGAGGCTCTTGAAGTGGGCGATGTTGGCCAGCGCCGGCATCGTGCCCTGGCCGCAGACCACCTCGGTCTTGGCGCGCTTGGCCGCATTGATGATCAGCGGCACGTCGCCGCCGGGGCCGCAGAGGTGCGGCTCGACGACTTGCAGGGTGAAGGCGGTGGCGACCGCCGCATCGAAGGCATTGCCGCCGCGCTCAAGGATGCCCATGCCGACCGCCGTGGCGATCCAATGCGTGGAGGCCACGACGCCGAACGTCCCGACGATCTCCGGACGGGTGGTGAACGGGTTCGGGTTGATCAGTTTCACGGGGGCAGGCCTCCTCGGGACACGGAAGCCGGAGACCTTAAGGTGCCCGGAAGCGCTCGGCTAGGGTGAGCGGTCGCCCCGGCAAGGCGGGGTGGGTGGCTCGCCCTCACGCAGGCTGTTCGGGAAGCCGCATCCACAGGGGCACTTCCGGCACGATCCGGGCGTCCGCGGCCGTGAGCGCGCCGCGGATGGCCTCCAGGCGCAGCATGGCAATGGCGCGATCACCCGACCCGGAACGGATTTCACCCACTTCCTGGCCGTCGAGATGGATCGCCGACCCGGGTGCAGGCAGGGGACCTTCGACGCGTACTGGAAATAGCCGCTTGCGCACAAGGGCGCGATATTTCGTGCGGGCCGTCAGCTCCTGGCCCATGTAGCAGCCCTTTTGCCAGTCGACGCCGTTCAACTCGTCGAAGCCGCTTTCGAGCAGCAGCGCCTTCTCGACCGGCAGGTCGCGGCTGCCGTCGGGGACGCCCAGTTCAAGGCGCAGCGCTTCGTAGGCCTCGAGTGGTGCGGCGGAAATACCGCGCGCCGAAAGCATTGCTGCCGCCGTGCCAGCCGGTGCCAGGACACGAACGCCAAGCTCGGGGAGGCGGGGATCGACGAAGGCGACCGCACCCTCGATCGGAAGCGCCTTCGCGGCCGCAGGACCGAAGACGACCGCGACGTCCATTGCGGCGCTGCGATCCTCGACAGTTACCTTGGAGCGAAGCTTGTAGAGGCCGAGCTTCTTGGCGAGCGCCGGAGCGCGCTCGCGCTCGGTCTCCAGCAGCAAGGTCTCGCCCACGCCTTGGACGACAAACATGTCGTTGAGGAAGCGACCCTGCGCCGTCAGCAACGCCGCCCAGATCGCGCGATCCGCCGTGACCTTCGTCGTGTCGTTGGAGATCAGTCCCTGCAGGAACTCGATGCGGTCGGGACCGCTTACGGCGATGACTGCACGGTGGGGAAGCAGGCTGAACTGAAGGACGCTCATGATCGCCAAGACTTGGGGCGTGATCGCCTGCTTGGCAAGGCTTGCTCAGCTCCCGTCGGCCTTGATCCCCAGCTGCTGGATCAGCTTGCCCAGGCGCTCATGTTCGCCGGCAAGCCAAAGCGCTAGTACCGCCGGGCTCATCGGCGTGACGTCGATATGGGCGTTGCCCAGGCGCGTTCTGACCTCGGGGTCGGCCAATGCCGCGCCAATGGCCTTGTTCAGCCGTTCGACGATCGGCTCGGGCAGCCCCTTCGGCCCATAGAGCGGCAGCGCCGAGCGCACCTCCATCTCGCCCATGCCCTGCTCGGTCATGGTCAATACGTTCGGCAGATCGGGGATGCGATTGGGCCCGACGATGGCCAGCGCCTTCAGCGTTCCTGCCTTGACATGATGCAGGATCAGCGACGTCGACACGACGCCGAGCTCGATGCGCCCGCCCATCAGGTCCTGCACGCCGGGCGGCAGGCCCTTGTAGGAGATCGAGGTGATGTCGAGCCCGTACTTGATCTTGAGCTGCTCGGGGATCAGGTGGCCGCCGGTGCCGTTGCCGGGGTTGAGGTAATTGAGCTTGCTCGGCCGCGCGCGCGCGTACTCGACCAGTTGGGTAAGGTTGTCGACCGGCAGCGACGGCGGCACGCAGACGATGGCGCTGCTGACGCCGACCATGGCGACCGGCGTGAAGTCGGTCATGACGTCGAACGGCACTTTCATCAGGAAGGGGAAGGCCACATGAGCCGACACGGTAAGCAGCAGCGTGTAACCGTCAGGCGCGGCGCCGCTCACCAGGGAACCTGCCACCACGCCGTTGCCGCCGGGCCGCGGATCGACGATCAGCGGCTGGCCGAGCTCCTTCAGCATGGCCTCGGAGAGCGAACGTACCGCGACGTCGATCATGCCGCCGGCCGGGCCGGGCAGCACGACGCGGATCGGCTTCGACGGCCAGGTCTCNNGCTGCGCGATAAAACGGCTTGTCGCCGCACACCGTCACGCGATGGCCGTAACGGCGGTGCGGAAAGTAGTCGAACATGGCGTGGTGCTGGGCGCAGCGGTTGTCCCAGAACGCCACCGAATTGGCCTGCCACTTGAAGCGGCACTGGAATTCCGGCGTTTCGATGTGGCGATAGAGCATCTCGAGCAGCGCGTCGCTCTCGTTCTTCCTGAGCTGCGGGATGCGCAGCGTGAAGCCACGGTTGACGTAGAGGCCCTGCTTGCCGGTCACCGGATGGGTGCGCACGATCGGGTGCTCGGCGTTGGGGAACTTGATGTCGTCGCGATCGGTCGCCTTGACGCGGTAGTAGTGCGCCTTGGAGCTGTCGTGCAGCGCCGTCAGGCCCTGCAGCATCTGCTTGATCGGCTCGCTCAGCGTTTCGTAGGCGCGGTAGGTGTTGGCGAACAGCGTGTCGCCGCCGCCGTCGGGCGGCACTTCGGTGAGATAGAGGATCGAACCCATCGGCGGCTCGGCGTCGCACGACACGTCGCTGTGCCAATCCTCGCCGGCGACATGCTTTGATTTTTCGTCGGCCTTGATGACCAGGATCTCGGGATGCTCCTTGAACGTGATCGGCGCGTTGGGGTGCACGTGCAGCGGGCCGAAGCGGCGGCCGAAATCCTTGTGCTGGTCGATCGACATCTTCTGGTCGCGGAAGAAGATCACCAGATTGTCCATCAGCGCGTCGTGCACTTCCTGGAACTGCTGGTTGCCCAGCGGCTTGGCCAGATCGACGCCGAAGATTTCCGCGCCGATGGTCGGGGTGAGCTTGCGCACGTCGATCGACTGATAGGCCATCTTGTTTCCTCCCGAGCTCGGGCTCGTGTGGCGGCAAGATACGCCCGTTGGGCGGCGCCGCGCCCGCGCAAAGTCGACAAAGTCCGTATTGCGGACTAGGTTGGGGTATGGCTTCGGATACCGTCATCGAGCCTGTTCGCCGCGCTTTCACGGTCCTGGAGGCGCTGAACCGCAGGCGTTCGACGACGCTGACGGTGCTGGCCGCCGAGACCAGCTTGCCGCGGCCGACCCTGGTGCGCCTGCTGCAGACGCTGATCGCGCTGGGCTATGCCTCCCGTGTCTCGCGCGAGGCGGGTTACCGTCTTACCGATCATGTGCTCAGCCTGGCCGGCGGCGTGCGCTTCATCGATCACCTGATCGACGCCGCCATTCCGCGCATGAGTCGCTTCACGCGCGAACAGGGCTGGCCGCTTTACCTCGCCACACTCAGTGCCGGCGGCATGGCCATTCGCCACTCGACTGCGCCGGAGAGCCCGATGTCGTTCGAGACGGCGGGCTACAACCGCAACAGCCCGCTGCTGATCGGCGCGCTGGGCCGCGCCTGGCTCGCCTTCTGTCCCGATGAAGAGCGCCGCACCATCCTGCGCGGCATCGGCGTCCGCCAAGGGCCGGCGTTCAGCGCGGCGCTCGAGCGCATCCGGCGCGATGGCCATGCCTTCACCGTGCCGCCGCGGCCGATGCGCATCCACGGCATGGCCGTGCCGATCCGCGACAAGGACCGCGTGCTCGGCTGCATCTCCCTGCGCTTCCCGCGCTCCGCGATGAGCGAAGCCACTGTCGGCGCGAAATACGGTCCGCTGCTCGCGGCGCTCGCTCGGCAGATCGCCGACGATGTCGCCCGCGATCAAACGGACTGATACAAGGCTGCCAACAATCCGGAGGAGTTCGCATGCCATTTCGCGCGCTGGTGCTGAACCAGGGGGCTGACCGCAAGGTGAGCGGCGCCATCGAGACCTTGCCGGAAGAGAAATTGCCGGCGGGCGACGTTACCGTCGCGGTCGAGTACTCGACGCTCAACTACAAGGACGGGCTGGTCCTGACGAGTGGCGGCGGGCTGGTGAAGAGCTGGCCGCATGTCGGCGGCATCGATTTTGCGGGCACGGTCGAGGCCTCGCAGAACGCCGCCTTCAAGCCCGGCGACAAGGTGGTGCTGAACGGCTACCGCGTCGGCGAGCTGCATTGGGGCGGCTACGCCACCAAGGCGCGCGTGAAGGGTGACTGGCTGGTGAAGCTGCCGGCCGCGATCTCGGCCAAGCGTGCCATGGCGATCGGCACGGCGGGCTACACGTCGATGCTGTGCGTACTGGCGCTGGAGAAGCACGGCATCAAGCCGGCGGCGGGTGAGATACTGGTGACCGGCGCGGCGGGTGGCGTCGGCAGCGTGGCCGTCGCCATTCTCGCCAAGCTTGGCTACGCCGTTGTCGCCGCCACCGGCCGGCCGCAGGAAGGCACCTATCTCACGTCGCTCGGCGCCAAGACGATCATGGATCGCAAGGAGCTGACCGAGGCGCCGGACCGGCCGTTGCTGTCGGAGCGCTTCGCGGGCGTCGTCGACACGGTTTCCGGCGTGATGTTCGCCAAGGCTCTCGCCCAGCTCAAATACGGCGGCGCTGCCGCGGTGTGCGGGCTGGCGTCCGGCCCGGCCTTTCCCGGCTCGATCCTGCCGTTCATCCTGCGCAGCGTCTCGGTCTACGGTATCGACTCGGTGATGCTGCCCATGGCGCCGCGCCAGGAGGCTTGGAAGCGCCTCGCTTCGGACCTGCCGCTCGACAAGCTCGACAGCACGGTGAGCGAGGCGGGGCTGGGCGATCTTTTGGGACTGGCCCCAAAAATCCTCAAAGGAGAGATACGCGGCCGCGTAGTTGTCGACGTGAACAAGTGATAGCTTGGCCAAAGGGTTTCACAGTTGCTTAAGAGGCTTTAGATGACGCCGCCGAACACCGCTCCCGCGAACAATCTCGAAGCCTTCTTCATGCCGTTCACGGCGAACCGGCAATTCAAGAAGAACCCGCGGATGCTGGCCAAGGCCAAGGGCGTTCACTACTGGACGCCGGAGGGCCGCAAGATCATCGACGGCACGGCGGGCCTGTGGTGCGTCAATGCCGGGCACGGCCGCGAGGAGATCAAGGCGGCCATCCTCAAGCAGCTCGACGAGATGGACTATGCGCCGTCGTTTCAGATGGGCCATCCCAAGGCGTTCGAGCTGGCCGCGCGTCACGCCGCGATGCTGCCGGGTGACCTCAACCACGCCTTCTATTGCAACTCGGGTTCCGAGGCGGTGGACTCGGCGCTCAAGATCGCGCTCGCCTATCACCGCGCCAACGGCCAGGGCACACGCACGCGTTTCATCGGCCGCGAGCGCGGCTATCACGGTGTCGGCTTCGGCGGCATCTCCGTGGGCGGCATGGTGAACAATCGCAAGTGGTTCGGCGCGATGCTGCCGGGTGTCGATCACCTGCCGCACACGCACTTGGCGTCGAACGCCTTCTCCAAGGGCCAGCCCGAGAACGGCAAGGAACTGGCCGATGCGCTCGAAGGCATCGTGGGCCTGCATGACGCGTCGAACATCGCCGCCGTCATCGTCGAGCCCTGCGCCGGTTCGACCGGCTACCTGCCGCCGCCGAAGGGCTATCTCGAGCGCCTGCGCGAGATCTGCACCAAGCACGGCATCCTGCTGATCTTCGACGAAGTCATCACCGGCTTCGGGCGCCTCGGTGCCTCGTTCGCCGCCGAGAAGTTCGGCGTGATCCCCGACCTGATGACCGTCGCCAAGGGCATCTCCAACGCCACCGTCCCGATGGGCGGCGTGTTCGTGCGCAAGCCGATCTACGAAGGCCTGATGCAGGGACCGGAGAGCGCGCTCGAGCTGTTCCACGGCTACACCTATTCCGCCCATCCGCTGGCCTGCGCCGCGGCCTCGGCCGTGCTCGACATCTACAAGAACGAGAACCTGTTCGAGCGCTCGGC
>PLYQ01000100.1:20254-20487 GCA_003153415.1 Rhodospirillales bacterium
CAAGACGATCAAAGCCATCGCCTAAAGCACGATGACTTTTCCTCAGCTCCCGTCGCTGCCCCACCGTGAGCGCCGCTGCGCTGCGAACGGTGGGGCAGCGACCGAAGCAAAAGTCATCGTGCTGTAAGCTCACGCCATGACCCTCGACGGCGATCTGACCTGGCTGGTCGGCGAGATCGCCGCGGGGGCGCATATCGTCATCGCGGCGGGGGTGACGGCGCACATCCTGCTCT
>PLYQ01000229.1:0-9087 GCA_003153415.1 Rhodospirillales bacterium
CTGCTGCAGCTCATGCTGGTGCCGCCGGTGCTGATCGTGCCCAACCTGCGCACCATCGTCGACCTCGGCCTCTACGGTACCCTGGCGGGCGTCATGGCGCCCTACTTCGCCTCGGCCTTCGGCACCTTCCTGATGCGCCAGACCTTCCGCTCGATCCCGCGCGACTTCGAGGAGGCGGCGTTCATCGACGGTGCGCATTGGTGGCAGACGCTGTGGCATGTGCTGCTGCCGATGGCCAAGCCCGGCTTGGTGGCCTTCTCGCTGGTCTCGCTGATGGCGCACTGGAACGAGTTCCTGTGGCCGCTGATGGTGTTGAACGAGCCCTCGACCCACACGCTCACCATTGGCCTCGCCACCTTTGCGCTCGGCACCGAGGGCGGCAAGGAATGGGGCATGCTGGCCGCCGGTACGCTGCTCGTGATGTTCCCGCTGCTCGCCCTGTTCGCCGTCTTCCAGCGTCAGTTCGTCAACAGCTTCATGTTCTCGGGACTCAAAGGATGAAACGTCAAACAAGGAGATACGTCATGCGTTGGCTTCCCTCACTCGCCGCGGCTGCGGTCGCGATCGCTTCGGCATCGGCCGCCGCCCAGACCAAGATCGATTTCTTCTTTCCTGTGCCGGTCGACGGCAAGCTCGCCAAGGAGATGACGCGGCTCACCAAGGTCTACAACGACAGCCAGAAGGAGGTTGCCGTCACCGCCGTCTATACCGGCAGCTACGACGAGACCAAGCTCAAGGCCCAGGCCGCGGCCAACGCCGGCAAGCCGCCGGCGGTGGTGCTGATGAGCGCCAACTTCGTGCNNCCCTACCAGAATTCGACGCCGCTGCTCTACTTCAACGTCGACCACTTCAAGGAGGCCGGCCTCGATCCCAAGAAGCCGCCCAAGACCTGGGCGGAGCTGGTCGATGCCGCCAAGAAGCTCACCAAGCGCAATGGCGACAACGTAGAGCGCTATGGCTTTGCCATGCCCGAAGGCTACGACTATCTCGGCTGGCTGATGGAGGCGCTGTCGCTCAGCAACGGCGGCCGCTACTACAACGAGGAGTACGGCGGCGAGGTCTATTACGACCAGCCCTCGATGCTGGGCGCCGCGCAGTTCGTCGAAGACCTGGTGTTCAAGCACAAGGTGATGCAGCAGGGCGTGGTCGAGGGCGGCGGCGTGTCGACCAATTTCCTCGCCGGCAAGGTCTCGATGATGCTGCTGTCGACGGGAAGCCTCTCCTTCGTGCGCGAAAACATGAAGATGGCCTATGACGTGGCCTTCGTGCCGAAGAACGTGCGCAACGCCGTGCCGATCGGCGGCGGATCGCTGGTCATGTTCAAGGGCCTGAACGACGAGCAGAAGGCGGCGGGCTGGAAGTTCGCCAAGTGGCTGAGCTCGACCGAGAACCTCGGCGCCTGGAGCCGCTTTACCGGCTACTTCTCGCCGCGCAAGTCAGCCTACGACACGCCCGAGATGAAGGCCTTCATGGCCAAGAACCCCGACGCCCAGGTGGCGATCGAGCAGCTGCCCTATGCCAAGCCGTGGTTTGCGACCTACCAGACCGTGGCGGTGCGCAAGGCCCTGGAGGACGAGATCCAGGCCGTGCTCAACGGCAAGAAGAAGGCCGGTCAGGCGGTCAAGGACGCCCAGCACAACGCCGATGCGCTGCTGAAGCCCTATGTCGACCAGACCGCGTTGAAGCTACCGTAGAATCATAGCTGGGAGCGCGCCACCAAGGCGGANNTCCGCCTTGGTGGCGCGCTCCCAGCAAAAAGGAGTACCGCCATGACGCTCATCGCCCAGATCACCGACATGCACATCAGGCCTTCCGGCAAGAAGGCCTATGGTGTGGTCGACACCGAGGCGATGCTGCGCGCGGCGGTGTCCTCGATCGTGGCCCAGCCGCGCCAGCCCGACCTGGTGATCGCCACCGGCGACCTCACCGACTGCGGGCTGATCGAGGAGTACGAGCTGCTGCGCGACATCCTGAAGCCGCTGCCGATGCCGGTCTATCTCATCCCCGGCAACCACGACCGACGGCAGAACCTGCGACTGGTGTTCGGCGGCGACGGCTACCTGCCGATGAACGGGGAGTTCCTGCACTACACGATCGAGGACCACGACCTGCGCCTGATCGGCCTCGACACGGTGGTGGCGGGCAAGGGCCACGGCGAACTCGACTCGTCGCGGCTCGCCTGGCTCAAAGCGCGGCTCGACGAGCAGCCTGAGCGGCCGACGCTGATCTTCATGCACCACCCGCCCTTCCCGACCGGGCTGCAGCATATGGACTCGATCAACTGCCGCGATGGTGCTGCGATGGCAGAAATCCTGAAGGGCCGCAGCAACATCGAGCGCGTGGTCTGCGGCCACCACCACCGCTCGATCCAGATCCGCTGGGCTGGTACCGTTGGCAGCGTGGCGCCGAGCGTCGCACACCAGGTCGTACTCGACCTGCAGCCGCACGACGATGCAACTTTCACCATGGAGCCGCCGGGCTACCACATGCATCTTTGGGAGCAGCCGGCCGGCCTCATCACCCACACCGCCTTCATCGGCCAGTTCGCCGGGCCCTACCCGTTCCTGCTCGATCCCGACTATCCGGCGTTCGACGACAAGGACGCAGCGCCGATGACCCACCGCGCATCGTAGCGCATCGCAGCGAACCGGCGGTCGCAGAGACCTGTTGCTCGGGGTCAACCCGGATGCGACAAGATTTGAATGTGGGATTTCTCGAAAACCCAGATCAGCCTCGACCGCAAGCTTTCCGATTATTCGAAGATACGGTGGTTGATGACCAAGTTGGTCAGGAACAACCGCCTGTTCTATCCCAGGGTTCAGCCGGGCGCCTACCTACACCTTGGCAGCGGGCCGAACCTCCTCGAGGGCTTTTTAAATCTCGACACTCAATGGCTGCCCGGGCTGGATCTTTGCTGCGACCTCCGCCGCGGGCTTCCCGTCGCCAACGGCATCGTCGGGGGAATCTATAGCGAGCACTTCCTCGAACATACCTCCCTCGATGCCGCCCGGCTCATCCTGGCCGAGTGTCACAGGGCACTCATGCCGAAATCGACCATTCGTATCGTCGTGCCGGATCTCGAACTGTACGCCCGAGCCTACGTGAAATCCCTCGATGGCCTCGCAGTGCCGTTCCCGAACGAATACTTCGTCAACAAGACCGGCATCAACCGACCCGTGGCGCTCATCAATGAGTTGTTCTACGGACCCGGCCACCGATACATCTACGACTTCCAGGCCTTGTTGACGGCCTTGAGCGACGCCGGCTTCATCGCAATCACCAAATGCTCGTTCCGGCAGGGTTCCGACCAACGCCTGCTCGTCGACAGCGCGGGACACGCGTCCGAATCGCTCTACGTCGAAGCAACCAAAGCCTAGCCTCCGGCCGCCTGTTTCGGCCCCAGCATCCCCGCAGCCTTGAGCGCTGATATACCCGCCTTGTCGTAGCCGATCTCGGCCAGCACCTCGTCGTTGTGCTGGCCAACCTCCGGCGCGTCGCGCAGCAGCGGCGGCCGCCAGCCGAAGATCTGGAACGGCAGCAGCGGCAGGCGGGTCTTGACCCCGCCCGACAGGGTCGTCGGCGCCAGCGAGCCGTTGGCCAGAAGATGCGGGTTGTCGAACAGGTCCTGCGGTTGCGCGACCGGCGCGAAGGAGATGTCGGCTTCGAGGCAGAGCCGCTCGAGCTCGTCCTTGCTGTGGCGCTTGAAGATTTCGACAACCTTCGGCACCAGCCAAGGCCGCGCCTCGATCCGCTGGTTGTTGGTCGCCAGCCGGGGATCGGCCGCCAGGACCGGCTGCTTGAAGACCTCGCAGAAGCGCTTCCACTGGCCGTCGCTGGTGATGCCGATGAACATCTGCCGGCCGTCGGACGTGGCGAAGATCTCGTAGACCGCCCACGAGCTCACGCGCTCGGGCATCGGCGGCGGCGGCGCGCCGTTCATCGCCGTGACGGCGAGGTGCTGGCCCATAAGGAACACCACCGATTCGAACAGCGCCGACTCGACCAGGCCGCCTAGCCCCGTTCGATCACGCTGCTTCAGCGCCAGCACGATGCCGAAGGCGCCGAACATGCCGGCCATGATGTCGACGACCGAGGTGCCGGCGCGCAATGGCCGCCCCGTCGGGCCGGTCATGTAGGCCAGCCCGCCCATCATCTGCACGACTTCGTCGAGCGCCGGCCGCTTTTCGTACGGCCCCGGCAGGAAACCCTTCAGCGCACAGTAGACGAGCCGCGGATTGATCTTCTCCAGGTGCTTTGGTCCCAGCCCGCGCTTGGCCATCGAATCGGGCGCAAAATTTTCGATCAGCACGTCGGCCGACTGCAACAGCTTAACCAGCACTTCACGGCCGGTCTTGGAATCGGCGTCGAGTGCGAGGCTGCGCTTGTTGCGGTTGAAGTAGCCGAAGAAGCCGCCGCCGAAGCCCTTGAGCTTGCGCGTGCGGTCGCCGTCAACCGGCTCGACCTTGATCACCTCCGCGCCGAGATCCGCCAGGATCATGCCGCAGGAAGGACCGAGGATTGTGTGCGTGAGTTCGACGACGCGGACGCCTTTGAGAGGCGGCTCTATTGGAGCCAACTATCAATGTCCTTGGTCAGCGGCAGGCCGGCGGTGTCACCCAGCACCTTGTGGCCGATGCCGGAGCCGACCAGGAAGGCTTCCTGGTGCGGCACCGCGTTGGCCTTGAGCATCGTGCGGATCGCCGGACCGTCGTGGCCCCAGCCGATCGCTTCGACCTTGCCGTCGAGGGCGCGATTGACGATGGTGAGGAAGGAGGCGCGCTCCTCGTCGCTGAGTCCGGGCACGGCGTCGATGTCGCCCAGCAGGAACAGGCGGCCGCCGAACTTGGCCACGAGGGCTGCGATGAAGTTGCGCGGCTCGACCACGATTTCGCCTTTCGGACCGCGACGAACCCGCGCCGCCAGCGACAACGGCAGGACGGCCACGCCGAGATTGGCGCCGCTATCCATCAGCGCCGAGGTCAACTCTCTATATGTAATGCCCAGCCGTTCGGCCCGTTTGACCCGCATTTTCGCCACTTCCGGGCTGGGCGTCTTCCACGCCTTGGCCGAGGCGCGGCGCCACACCCAGGCCCCCCAGGACATGTCGAAAGTCGGGCCATTGTTGTGCCCGATGCCTGGCCTGCGCAGCAGGGCCTCGACATTGGCATGGCGTGCCCCTAGACGGTCGAAACGATCACCCATAGGGCTATTCTAACGCAAACTGGGTGCCAAAATCGAGGAGCCACACGTGCAGGATTTTCAGGTCGATGTCTTGGTGGTGGGTGCCGGAAACGCCGCCGCTTGTGCAGCGCTTGCAGCGCGTGAACAGGGCGCCTTGGTCGCCATGCTGGAGGCGGCCCCCGAGGCCGAGCGCGGCGGCAACAGCACCTATACGGCCGGCGCCATGCGCGTGGTGTTCAACACCGTCGACGACCTGGCCCAGCTCTACGACCTCACGCCGGACGAAAAGCGCGACGTCGATTTCGGCAGTTACTCGGCCGACCAGTATCTCGACGACATGGGCCGCGTCACCAACTACCGCTGCGACCCCGAGCTCACCGAGATCCTGGTCGGCCGCAGCTTCGAGACCTTGAAGTGGATGCGCTCCAAGGGCGTGCGCTTCCAGCCGAGCTACGGACGACAGGCTTTCAAGGTGAACGGCAAATACAAATTCTGGGGTGGCCTCGCGGTCGAAGCGTGGGGCGGCGGCCCCGGCCTGGTCGATCTCGAGCACAAGGCCGCACTGAAGGCCGGCATCCCGATCCACTACGAGACGCCCGCGGTCTCGCTGATCGAGGAGGACGGCGTGGTGCGCGGCGTCATCGCCCGGCACAAGGGCCGCAAGGTGCGGATCGGCGCCAAGGCTGTCGTGCTGGCGTGCGGTGGCTTCGAGAGCAATGCCGAGATGCGCACGCGCTATCTCGGCCCGACTTGGGACTTGGCCAAGGTGCGCGGCACGCGCTTCAACACGGGCGCCGGCATCAACATGGCGCTGGCGATCGGCGCCAAGCCGCACGGCAACTGGTCGGGCGGCCATGCCGTCGGCTGGGACATGAATGCGCCGGAATTCGGCGACCTCGAGGTCGGCGACAATTTCCAGAAGCATTCCTATCCGCTCGGCATCATGGTCAATGCCAACGGCGTGCGCTTCGTCGACGAGGGTGCCGACTTCCGCAACTACACCTACGCCAAGTACGGCGCGGTGATCCTGAGCCAACCGCAGCAATTTGCCTGGCAGATCTTCGATTCCAAGGTGCTCGACAGGCTGCGCGACGAATACCGCATCAAGCGCATGACCAAGGTGCGCGCCGACACGATCGAGGAACTGGCCAAGAAGCTCGAAGGCGTCGACGAGCAGCAGTTCCTCAAGACGATCAAGGAATGGAACGCCGCGGTCATGACCGAGGTGCCGTTCAATCCCGCGGTCAAGGACGGCCGCAGCACACGCGGACTCGCAGTGCCCAAGAGCAACTGGGCCAACACCATCGACGTGGCGCCGTTCGAGGCCTACGCCGTGACCTGCGGGCTGACCTTCACCTTCGGCGGCTTGAAGATCAGCACCGAAGGCGCAGTCGAGAGCACCGACGGCAGCACCATCCCCGGCCTGTTTGCGGCCGGCGAATTGGTCGGCGGACTTTTCTATCACAACTACCCCGGCGGCGCCGGGCTGGTGTCCGGTGCGGTGCTGGGCAAGCTCGCGGGTGACGGCGCCGGCAAGTACGTGTCGGGCAAGAANNTGGCCGACCGGCCCGGTCACCTTCGTCGTCGGCTATGCCGCGGGCGGCAGTTCGGACATCAACGCCCGCGAGCTGGCGCATATCATGTCGCCGGTCCTCGGCCAGCAGATCATCGTCGACAACAAGGGCGGCGCCACCGGCTCGATCGGCGTGCGCGCCGTCGCCAACGCCAAGCCCGACGGCAACACGCTGTTCTACGCCGTCAGCACCAACATCATCATCAACCCGCACGTCCAGAAGGGCATGATCGATACCCTGTCCACGCTGATGCCGATCTGCCAGACGAATGCTTACCAGTATGTGCTGGCGGTGAATCCCAAGGTGCCGGCCAACAATGCGGCCGAGCTGGTGGCGCTGGCCAGGAAGGAGCCGGACAAGCTCACCTTCTCGTCGTCGGGCGTCGGCGGCAACAATCATCTCGCGGGCGCGCTGTTCGCCGAGGCCGCCGGCATCCAGCTCCTCCATGTGCCCTACAAGGGCACCGGCCCGGCGCTGGCCGACGTGATCAGCGGCCAGATCACCATGAACTTCTCCTCGCTGCCGCCGGCCGTCAGCCAGATCAAGGCCGGCAACCTCAGGGCGTTGGCGGTGACCGGCGACAAGCGCGTCACCGCGCTGCCCGACGTGCCGACGCTCAAGGAACAGGGCATCGACGTCGTGGTGAGCGGCTGGCAGGGCCTGTTCGCCCCGGCCAAGACGCCCGATGCCATCCTCGACAAGGTCGCGACGGACGCCAAGGCCGCCATGAAGGATGCCAAGTGGCACGAGGCCCTCGACAGGGACGGCCTCGAACTGGCGCCCGAGCGCACGCGTGCTCAGTTCGCCAGGTACGTCGCCGACGAGCACGCCTTCTGGGGCAAGAAACTGAAGGCGCTCAAGGTCGAGATGGA
Organism: Rhodospirillales bacterium; assembly: GCA_003153415.1. Classification (GTDB taxonomy): domain Bacteria; phylum Pseudomonadota; class Alphaproteobacteria; order Reyranellales; family Reyranellaceae; genus Reyranella. Next base: position 7,628 of record PLYQ01000229.1, read on the forward strand.
GTGACAAGCAGAGCGACCTCGTCGCTCTGCTTGTCATCCTGAGGCCGAAGGCCGAAGGATCTTTCAGGAACCTGAAAGATCCCTCGCTCCGCTCGGGATGACACTACTTCTTCGGCACCACGCAAAACCCCTGCGCCTCGATGCCGAGCGGCGGGTTGAACTTCGACCGGAAGTTCTCCATCGCGATGGCCGCCGTCAGCTCGACGATCTGCGCCTCGCTGAAGTGCTTCCCGAGCTCGGCGAACAGCGCGTCGTCGACCCGGCGGTCGGTATAGGTGATGGCCTCAGCGTACTCGAGCGCCGCCCGCTCGCTCGCGCTGAAGCGCTTGCTCGTGCGCCAGTTCGGCACGTCGGCGACCTTGTCCATGCCGTCTTCGTTGAGGTCCGCCGCCCGGGCGGAGTTGATGTCAATTCAAAACGGGCAGCCGTTGATCGTCGCCACCCGCACGTAGACCAGCGGCGGCAGCGCCTTGGGCAGCAGCCCCGACTGCTCGATCGACTGGCCGAGCAGGCCGGCGGCGCGCAGGATCGGCGGGCAGTGCGCCAGCACCTTGGTGGGATTGAGCAGCCCGCCGAACAGCTCGAGCTGCTTGTCGAAGATGGCCTTCAGCGTCGGATCGCCGCCATCCTCCTCGATTTCACTGACACGGGGCATCGCAACTCCTCCCTCGAACCGAAGATATCATAACTCTGATATCCGGCTGCCGCGAGGGAGCTTTTCTCATGGCGACCGGACTCTATTTGCCGTCGAGCATCCAGGCAGCGATCCGGTCGACCGTCTCCTGCTCGACGCCGTAGAAGCCGCGATGGGCGTGGGCCTCGCATGGCCGATCGATCGAGGTGCCGCCCTCCATGGCGATCAGCGCCGTGCCGTAGCTGCGATGGTTGGCGTAAGCCGCCGAGAAGCGAGCGCCGGTGCATAAACCAGCGTGTGATGGACGATCAGGTGCCGGGTCTTGAATTGCCGCGTGTCGAAGCTCGCGATGGCGTTCAACGACGAGGTGTGAATGAAGCCCGCGACTTGCCCGTCGAGCAGCGGCGCCAGGGTCATCGTGGCATAGGTACCGCGGCTGTTGCCCGCAACATAGACCGCGAGCGGGCCAAAGCGTGCCTGCAGGTCGCCCACGATCGCCAGGATGCGCGCCGGCGTGGTCGTGGCATCGATCGAGGCGGCGACGATCGGCGGGCGAGCAAACAGTTCGCGCGTGCGGATCAGGAAATTGCCGCCAAGCGACATCACGAGCTGGCTGCCGTCCATGTGCGGCGAAAGGTTGCCCGGTCCGCCTGGCATCCGGAGGATGCCGTGTGTCGGTTTGTCGCCGTTGCTCGTCAGGATGTAGGGGATCGGCTCGCCGCCGGCGTAGGTGATCCCAGCCAGAAGATCGACCTGGAGAACATCACCTTCGGTACGGCGACCTTGGGTTACACGGGCAACACGCTGAGCGGCACGCTCACCGTCC
>PLYQ01000229.1:9175-9325 GCA_003153415.1 Rhodospirillales bacterium
GCTTGTCGCGGCCGAGATGGAAGGTGGCGATGTTGACCTTGTTTTCGCCCAGGATCGTGCCCAGCCGCCCGATGAAGCCCGGCTTGTCGTCGTTGGTGATGTAAAGCATGTGCGGGGCGAAGGCGGCATCGATCTCGATGCCCTTGATCT
>PLYQ01000282.1:0-13295 GCA_003153415.1 Rhodospirillales bacterium
TCGACGTCTCGATCCAGGCGCAGGTACTCAATCTCCTGCTCGAGCTGCAGTCCCGCCTCAAGCTCACCTTTCTGTTCGTCGCCCACGATCTCTCCGTGGTGCGCCACATCTCCGACCGCATCGCGGTGATGTATGTCGGCCAGCTCGTCGAGCTTGCCCCGACCGGCGCCATCTTCCGCCAGCCGCAGCACCCCTATACGGCCGCCCTGATGCGCGCCGTCCCGGCCGCCGACCCGCGCGTGCGCACCGCCGACGGCATTTTGGGCGGCGAGGTGCCCAGTCCCGCGGCACCGCCGTCAGGCTGCTACTTCCATCCACGCTGCCGCCACGCCGAAGCCCGCTGTCGCGTCGAGGCTCCTGCGCTGCGCGAGATCTCGCCGGGCCACTTCAGCCGTTGCCACTTTGCCGGCGAGAGGGTGTTCTGACTGTCCCGCAGTCTCAAAATACCGCGATTCCATTTTATCGCCGGGCCCGCTAGGTTTGTAGAAGCTGGCGAGGGTAACAAGATGCCGCCGTATCTCGTGAAGGTCACAACCAGGAGCGGATTGGTGAAGCCGCCGATGGTCGTGAATTGCGCGAATGAAGAGGAAGCGAAGCGACTCCTGAAGGCGAGGAGCGATGACGGAGATGCCATCGAGGTCAAAGGCCACCTTCCTGCCGACATGAAGGTCGCCTTCGGCAACGTGCCGGAGGGCTCCGCCGTTTTCAGGTTCGACTGGATCTGGCCACCGGATAGCGAAGAGCCAAAGCCGTACTAGATCGGCTTGCCCGGGCGGGAATCGGTATGGCACCTTGGCGTCCCGTCATTTCAGCCAATTGGGGAGCGCCGCTATTCATAGGCTGCGGGGTGCCGATGAGCTCTGAAACCTATCTACCGTCGCGCGCCGACGGGCCGACCTACGGCTTCTTTTCCATCCGTTCCTACCTGCTGCTGCTGATCGCTGCCATCCTGGTGCCCATGCTGGCGCTGGCTGCCGTGCTTGCCTGGCAATACGGCGCCGCCTCGCGCCGGACCATCGAGGCTCAGCGGCTCGATGTCGCCAACAACCTGACGAACCTGATCGACCGTGAGATCGGGGCCATGGCGGGATTTCTGAGCGGCCTCTCGATCTCGCCGCGCTTTCAAGCGGGCGAACCGTACATCGTTCGGGTGATCACCAACGTCGCCCGCGAGCGCGGCTTCCAGACGCTGGCCGTCTACGATCGCACCGGCCAGCTGATGTTCGTCTCTCCGTCGGACGATCAGGCGATGTTGGCGTCGGCCGAACGCGCGGGCGTTGCCGAGGTCGTGGGCGGCCGCAAGGTGTTCGTCTCCGACCTGCAGGCGAGCGCCACCGCCAAACCCGGACTGTTCTTCATCTCCGTACCGGTCGTCGTCGACGGTCGGGTCGCCTTCGTACTGAGCGGCGGGGTCGAGCCGCAGCGGCTCCAGGGATTGTTCGCCGAGGCCGGTCTGCGCGACGAATGGGGCGCCGGCATCACCGACCGCACGGGCGTGATCGTCGCCCGCAGCCGGCAGCCCGAAGTCTACGTCGGGCACCCGGCTCAGCAGCCGATGGTCGATGCCGCGCTCGGGTCGCAGCCGTCCGGACTGTTCGACGTCGTGTCGCGCGAGGGCATCGAGGTCAAGAATTCCTTCCAGCGCTCGGCGCTCACCGGCTGGACCGCCGGCGTCGCGGTGCCGGCCTCGGTCGTCAACGCGCGGCTGTGGACCACCGCGCTCATTCTGACCGCGGTAGGGCTCTGCTTCACTCTGCTCAGCCTGCTGCTTGCCAGCCTGATCGCCAGCCGCATCACGCGTGCCGTCTATCAGATCGGCCAGGCTGTCGTGGCCTTCGCCACCGGCGACGTCGTCCCGTTGCCGACCAAGACGCTGACCGAACTGCGCGACGTGCTGCGTGTGATCGAGGCGACAGCGGCGATGGGGCGCGGTCGCGCCTTCTTGCAGCGGTAACGGCCGATTGGCCGGAGAAAACCCTACTTTTTCACGAGCTTCTCACGACGTCTCACCCATGTCTCACCGTTGTCTCACTCCGGTGAGACCTATCCGATGCCGATGGCATCGGCACTTTCCCCGATTTGGTCTCATTTCTCACCACCCCCCTATTCGGGCGCGGGGGCTTGTCCGGCGAGGCCCGCGTTACAGCGACATCCGGCTGTGCAGGTCGACCATGATCCACAGGCTGCCGCCGACCATGATGAAAAGGAGAATCGCCGTGAAGGCGACCGCCAGCAGGTTCTCGCGCGGCGTCGTGGTGAGGTCGAGGTGCAGGAAAAAGCGCAGATGAACCAGAACCTGCAGGATGGCCGCCACGGCGATGACGATCACCAGGCGCGACGGCGGCAGGGCATGCATCGCCACCAGAGCGAAAGGAATGGCCGTCAGGATGACGGCGAGGGCAAAGCCCACGAGGTAGGAGCGAAGACCGTGGCGTTCCATCACAGCAGTCCCGGAAGGTAGACGATCGAGAAGATGCCGACCCAGGCGATGTCGAGGAAATGCCAGAACAGGCCGAGACGAAACAGACGCGACGTCACCGGCACGCTCAGCCCCTTGAGGAACACCTGACCGGACATGATCAGGATCCAGGTGAGGCCCATGCTTACATGGAAGCCGTGGGTGCCGACCAGGGTGAAGAATGCCGACAGGAAACCGCTGCGGTCGGGACCCGCGCCGGCGCGGATCATGCCCAGGAACTCGCGGATCTCCAGGCCAACGAAGCCCAGCCCTAACAAGAAGGTGATCAGCAACCACCCCAGCACGGCCGATCGGTTGCCGGTGCGCGATGACAGCGAGGCAAAGCCGAAGGTGGTGCTGCTCGCCAGCAGCAGCACGGTCTCGAGCGCGGCGTTGGACAGGCTGAACAGCGACTTTCCGCTCGGGCCGCCGTCGGTGTTGGCGACCATGGTCGCATAGGTGGCAAACAGCAGCGCGAAGATGACGGCATCGCTCATCAGGTAGAGCCAAAAGCCGAGCGCGCGTTGTTGGTAGGCGTCGGACGACGTTTCCCGCTCAGGCGCCATCACGCTCATGTCCGGCTTCCCATCGCCCGGTAGCGCGCATCCTCGATCCGGGCCACCTCGGCCGCCGATAGCCGATACTCGGTGTCATCATCCGATGAGCGGGCGATGAGCACGACCCACATGCCGAGGCCACAGACCACGACCAGCCACCAGATGTGCCAGACCACGGCGAAACCCAGCGCGAAGGCTAGGCCGCCCAGGGCTACGCCGACAAAGCTGTTCCTCGGCAGTTCGATGTCCTGGTAGGCGGCCGGCCGCTGATAGGCGACGCCGCGCTCCTTCATGTCGAGGAAGGGTTCGCGATCCCTGATCTCAGGCAGCACCGCGAAATTGTAGACCGGCGGCGGCGAGGAGGTCGCCCACTCGAGCGTGCGGCCGTCCCACGGATCGCCCGTGACGTCGGCGGTGGCCTTGCGGTCGCGGATGCTGACATAGAGCTGCATGACCAGGCAGCCGATGCCGAGCAGCACGACGAACGCGCCCAGACTGGCGACCAGCAGGTAGGGCTGCCAGCTCGGGTCGTCGTAGTGCTCCATGCGGCGCGGCATGCCCTTGAAGCCCAGAGCGTAGAGCGGCATGAACGCCAGTAAGAACCCGATTACCCAGCACCAGAACGAACGGGCGCCCCACTTGCGGTCCAGCGCAAAACCGAAGGCCTTGGGGAACCAGTACATGTAGCCGGCGAGATAGCCGAACAGCACGCCGGGAATGATCATGTTGTGGAAGTGCGCGACCAGGAAAGTCGTGTTGTGCAGCAGGAAGTCGCCGGGTGGCATGGCCAGCAGCACGCCGGTCATGCCGCCGATGACGAAGGTCGCGACGAAACCCACGGTCCACAGCATGGCCGGATGGAAGTCGATGCGGCCGCGGTACATGGTGAGCAGCCAGTTGAACACTTTCACGCCGGTCGGCACGGCGATCACCATGGTCGCTACGCCGAAGAAGGCGTTGACGTTGGCGCTCGAACCCATGGTGAAGAAGTGGTGCAGCCACACCGTGAATGACAGCAGCGCGATCGCCGCCGTGGCATAGACCAGGGATTCGTAGCCGAACAGCCGCTTCTTCGAGAAGGTCGCAACGACCTCGGAGAAGACGCCGAAGGCCGGCAGGATCAGGATATAGACCTCCGGATGACCCCAAATCCAGAACAGGTTGGGGTAGTTCATCATGTTGCCGCCGTGGGCATTGGTGAAGAAGTGCATGCCCAGCAGCCGGTCCAGCGCCAGCAGAACGCACGCCACAGTGAGCGCCGGGAAGGCGAAGACCATCAGCAGGCTGGCGCAGAGCGCCGTCCAGGTGAAGGGAGTCATGCGCATCAGACCCATGCCCGGTGCGCGGCGCTTGAGGATGGTCACGACGAAATTGATGCCGCTCAGCGTCGAGCCGACGCCGCTGATCAACAGCGCCCAGATCCAGTAGTCGACGCCCACGCCCGGGCTGTACTCGATCCCCGAGAAAGGCGGATAGCCCGTCCAGCCGGCGGTCGAGAACTTGCCGATCACCAGCGACACCATGATCAGCCCGGCGCCAGCCGAGGTGAGCCATAGGCTGACGGAGTTCAGGAACGGGAAGGCGACATCGCGCGTGCCGATCTGCAGCGGCATGATGATGTTGATCAGGCCGGTCAGGAACGGCATCGCCATGAAGAAGATCATGATGGTGCCGTGCGAACTGAAGATCTGGTCGAAGTGTTCCGGCGGCAGATAGCCGTCGGAGTTGAGCGACATCGACTGCTGGGCCCGCATCATGATGGCGTCGACGAAGCCGCGCATCAGCATGACCAGCGCCAGCACGATGTACATGATGCCGATGCGCTTGTGGTCGACGCTGGTCAGCCACTCCGTCCACAGGCTGCGCCAGGCGCCGAGCCAGGTGATCGCCACGGCGACGACCAGCACGCCGCCTACCGTGACCAGTGCGCCGGTGAGCGCCACCGCGCTGTAGAGTGGCAGCGCCTCGATCGTGAGTTTGCCGAACATCCGCCTATTTCCCCATGGCCTGGTGGTCGTGGGCGGACTTGGCGATGATCTTGTCGAACAGGTTGGGCTCCACGGCGGAATAGTAAGTGACCGGATGGCGCCGGCTGCGCTCGGCGAGCTTGCCGTAGGCGGCCGCATCGAGCTTGTCGGCCGACTGCCGCGTCTTGGCTACCCAGGCGTCGAAGTCGGCTTGCGTCATGGCGATCGCCTGGAATTGCTGATCGGCGAAGCCGCCGCCGCTGTACTGGGTGTTCCTGCCCACGAACGTACCGGGCGCGTCGGCCAGCAGTTGCAGTCGCGACTGCATGCCGGCCATGGCGTAGATCTGGCCGGCGAGGGCCGGGATATAGAAGGAGTTCATCACCGTGTCGGAGGTGATCTTGAGGCTGACCGGCCGGCCGCTGGGAAACGCCATCTGGTTCACCACGGCGATGCCCTGCTCGGGATAGATGAACAGCCACTTCCAGTCCTGCGCCACCACCTGGACCTCGAGGGACGCGACGGCGGAGGCGATCGGCTTGTAGGGGTCGAGCCTGTGCGTGCTGCGCCACAGCAGGACGCCGAGAGCGACGACGATCAGCGCCGGAATCAGCCAGACGACGGCATCGATCCGGCCGGAATATGACCACTTGGGCGTGTAGCGGGCTTGCGTGTTGGAGGATCGATATCGCCAAGCAAACAGCAGTGCCATCGCGATGACCGGGATGACTACGATCATCATCACGGTGAAGGCATCGTACAGAAGATTGCGCTCGGCGAGCGCGATCGGCCCCTTCGGGTCGAGGACGGCGCTGTGCCTGAGGTCGCAACCGCCCATCATCAGAACCACAGCGAAAGCTGCGGCCGCGCGAAGCCATCTACAGGCTGCCTGCTCTACGATTTCGTGTGCCCCCTGCAAGCAACGCCGGCAGCTTGAAGTGTACGCTTGCGGACAGCAACTACTCATTTTGAAGTGGGGCGCCCCGTCGTCAGAGCTTGGCGACGACGGCTGCGAGTGGGGCGGCGCAGATGCTCCAACCGACGATGATCCGGGTCAGCACCAGTTCGCGGTCCACAGTCGAGGAGGCTTCGGCAGTCATCGGTGTTCTCTTGGTTTGATCGCACGCGACCTCGGAGGGCGCTAAACAAGACCTGCAGGTCGTCTTCAGTCCTCGCGCCGTACAAGTCGCCAATGGAGTTCTTTGTGCGGCGACTTTCTAATTCGGACCGATACTGCCATGGCCCGACCCGCGAGAAAGCCGGCGGACAACGCTGCGCCCGCCAACGGCATCGTATGATACGACGATGCGGCAGTGCCTGCGAACGCGATGGCGATTTCGCACGTCACGGCTACCGCCAGCAGTCCTGAACCCCACTGGGAATCGCGACTGCGCAACAGGCGAACCAGGTCCCACATGTGATCGACTTGCATGGACATGGTCCATCCGCGGACGACACCGCCCGTCACTCCAACGATGAGCGCAACGCCCAGGACCGTCTCAAGCCAGGCGTCCAACGGCGCAAGGAGTGCCAGAGCAAGCGTGATGAACGCGGCCAGCACGGGAGGCAAGAGCAGGGACATGCTCAGCATCGGCAAGCCACGCACTTCCCGCATTGCAACGAACAGGCAGCCCGCCGCCGCCAGTACGATGAGCGGATAAAGAATGGTGAACTCTGCGGCCATGGTGACTGAACCTACAATTCCAGCCGGCTCGATGGGAAGGTGGTTTTCCTCTATCCTGGAAGCGATCCGACGAAAGGCTGGCATTGTTGCCATGAAGCAATCAATTGGCACGGTAGCGCTTGTCGTTCGCGACTACGACGAAGCTCTGGCCTTCTATGTGGGCGCGCTTGGCTTCACATTGATCGAAGATATTTTCATCGAGGCCCAGAACAAGCGCTGGGTGGTGGTCGCACCGCCTGGTTCAATCGGAACGCGGCTGCTGCTCGCGCGTGCGGTCGATGCAGAACAATTGTCACGGATCGGGGATCAAACCGGGGGACGGGTGTTTCTTTTCCTTCATACCGACGATTTCTGGCGCGACTACGAGGCGTACGGCAAGAAGGGCGTCGTGTTCGTCCGCGAACCGAAAGAGGAAAGCTACGGAACCGTCGCGGTGTTCAAGGACCTCTACGGCAATCTATGGGACCTGCTGCAGCCCAAGTAACTCGCCGCGCCGTCCTCACTCGGGCTTGATGCCTTTGTCCCTGATGATCTTGCCCCAGCGCTCCGACTCGGCCTTCACGAACGCGGCAAATTCTTCGGGCTTCTCGCCACCCGGCTCGGCGCCGAGCGTGGAAAGGTGCTGCTTCACCTCGGGGGCATGCAGGATCTTGACCAGTTCAGCATGCAGTCGCGCCACGACCTCAGGCGGCGTGCCTTTGGGCGCGAAGATGCCGTTCCAGCCGATCATCTCGTACCCCGGCACGCCTGCTTCCGCCATCGTCGGCAGATCGGGCGCGAGCGCCGACCGCTGGCGGCTGGTGACGGCGAGCGCGCGCAGCTTGCCGGCGTTCACGTAGGGCATCGTGCCGGGCATGTTCTCGATCATGAACGACAATTGTCCGGCGACGAGGTCGGCGAGCGCCGGTGCGCCGCCCTTGTACGGCACATGGGTGACGTCGATGCCGACCAGCGACTTGAACAGCTCGGTCGCGAGGTAGGGCGTGCTGCCGACACCGCCCGAGCCGTAGTTGAGCTGGCCGGGATGGGCCTTGGCGTAGGCGATCAGCTCCGCCACCGATTTGGCGGCGACCGACGGATGGACCGCAAGCAGCAGCAGGTTCGAGGCGACGGTGGTCACCGGAACGAAGTCGGTCAGCGGCTCGTACGGCATCCTGGCATAGAGATAGGGGTTCACGACCAGCGCCGAGCTGCCCATCAGGAGCGTGTAGCCGTCGGGCGCCGACTTTGCCGCGATCTCGGCTCCGACATTGCCTCCGGCGCCCGGGCGGTTGTCGATTACGACCTGCTGGCCCGTGGCGGCGCTCAAATGCTGGCCGATGAGACGGGCCATGATGTCCGACACGCCGGCGCCGGCGGGGAACGGCACGACGAGGCGGATCGAGCGTGACGGGTAGGTCTGCCCAAGCGCGGCACGCGAGGCTGGCATTGCGAGCGTGGCGAGCAGCGAACCTTGAAGCGCGCGGCGTCTGGTGAACAACGGCATCGGAATACTCCTCTTGCCTCCTGGACTGATCCGTCGTTGCAACAACGGTGCCACTGGTTCGTCAGTCAGCGCACCCGGTTCAGGCGGGAGGTCCAGGTGTCGATGCCGCCCCTCCCATTGCTCGCCTTGCCGCTGCATTGCGCGACGTTGTCGGCACCGCGGCGGCACTCGAGATTGTCGGCAAACCACTGACTGCCATCGGTACACTTCGTGTCGGCGTCGCGGATGCGAAGTTGCTGGCCCTCATAGCGCGCCTGCGCCGGTGCACGACAAACGTAGCCCGGGTGGCCAGGCCTGCGGAACTCAAGCTGCCCATTGCCCTTTTCATCGAAGCAGTAGCTTGAAATGCCCGGATCATGCGTCGGCGAGTGCCGGAATGGATCGGTGCGCCAGCAGCCCTTGAGGAACGAATAGTCCTCGGTCGGCTTGTCCGGCAGCTTGAGCACCGGCGAAGGTGGCTCCGGTTTGGGTGGTGGCGGCGGTGGTGGCGGTGGCTTGAGAGCGGCGGTCTGCTGCGGGCGCGCCGGTCCGGCCTCGGTCGGCAATTGGAGAGGCAACGGCGGCGGCGGCGGGATGCTCGCACACTCGAGGCTCTTCTGGGCGAGCTCGAGTTCGAGTTGCCGGGCGAGCTTGGCCAGGGTGGCGCCGCGCTCGGTCTCAGCGGACAGCGCCAGCGGAGCGGCGGGGCAGAAGTTCCAGCCCCCCAGAAGCGGTATTGCCGTGGCAAGTGGCACCAGCAGTCCGCAAGCCGGCAACAGCATAACGCCAGAGACAGCGACGCTCGCCACGAACGCCGCCCACAGTGCGTAAGACAGACGCCGGCCCTGGTTGCCGTCGGTCACCGCTGCAGCGCCCGGTGCAGGATCATGCGCCCGATCATGCGCAGGATCTGGCGCAGGATCATGGCCGGCTCATGGCACCCGGTTCATGCGCACGGTCCAGGTATGCGGTCCGGCCGGTGTGTTCGCGCTGCCGCTGCACTGGGCGATATCGCCTTCGGCGCGCTGGCAGTTCAGCACGTCGGCGTACCACTGGCCGCCGTCGCTGCAGGTGGCGTCGGTATCGCGAATGCGAAGCTGTTGGCCCTCGAAGCGCGCTTGCGCCGTCGTGCGGCACGAATAGCCCGGTTGGCCCGGCCTTTGGAACTCGAGCTGGCCGTTGCCCTTGTCATCGAAGCAGTAGGTCGAGACGCCCGCCTGGTGGGACGGCGTATGTTTGAAGGGATCGGTGCGCCAGCACCCCTTGAGGAACGCGTAGTCCTCCGCAGGCTTGTCGGGGATCTTGAGCACCGGGTCAGGAGTCGGCGGCGGTGGCCTCGCCTCGGTACTCTGTTGCGGCTTCGGCGGCGCGGGCTCGACCGGCGGCAGCGGCAGGCTCGCGCATTCGAGGTTCTTGCGGGCAAGCTCGAGTTCAAGCCGAAGGGCGAGCTTGGTCAGATCCTCGCCGCGGCTGACTTCCGCCGAAAGCGCCGAAGGTGCGGCGCGGCAGAAGTTCCAGCCCACACCGGGCAACACGCCTGAGAGCGGCGTCAGGAGCCCGCAGGCGCGCAGCAACACGACGCCGACGACAACCACTACGGCCGCGAAGGCCGCCCACAGCATGTAGGAAATCAGGCGCGAGAGCCAGCCAGGCTTCATCTCGTGAACTCCGTGACCGCAACGCGGGAAGAGCTATCCGTGATGGTCCGCGAAAATGTCCTCTCAGTCCCGCTATCCTTTACGCGGACCTGGAAGGGGATTGCCGGCCGCGCATCGCCGCCTCGCCCGAACATGCTGACGACGACCCTGAATTTTCCCCGCGGCGCCTGGCCCTGTGGCCAGAACACGTTCTCGACGGGCGTCTGAGAGTGCCGCTCGATAAAATTCATGTCGACATCCAGGGTGCCGCCGCAATGCTTCCGGTGCTCGCGCGCAAACCAGATCTCCTCGCCGCTGGGGCAGAAGACGCGAAGATCGAGATCGGCCGGACCGTCCCATATGAGCGAGATCTGCAGTTCGCCGGTTTGCGCATGCTCCCGCGCCAGGCGTTTGTCGATCTCCGAAGGCTGCCTGAGCGCGGCGGTTTGTTGCGGCCGCACCGGGCCGACTTGCGTCGGCAGTTCGAACGGCGGCGGAAGCGGGGGCGGAATGCTGGCGCAGGCGAGCTCCTTGGTCGCGAGCTCGAGCTCGAGTTGCCGCGCAAGTCGTCTCAGTACGGCGCCGCGTTCGGTCTCGGCCGACAGGGCAATCGGCGCGGCCGGACAGAAATCCCAGCTGACCGTTGGCAACGCGGCGGCCAGCGGCTGCATCCCGCAGGCGGGCAGAAGGACGACGCCGGCAGCGGCGACGACCACGACGAATGACGCCCACAGTGCGACCGACAGAGGCGAGCGTCCGGCGCGGCCTGTCATGGTCCGTCCTTGCGGCGGAATTCATGCTCGAAGTTCAGCGTGTCGCGGCAGAGCGCCAGCGTGTCGCTGACGCGCCGACAGGAGAGATAGTTGGGCGTCGAATTCCAGGTGATGGAGGTCGGCGTGCACGTCACCTTGGGTTGGGTGGTGCGCAGCGTCCCGCCGTCGCCGAACGTCGCGGTGACGGGGGCCCTGCAGGTGTAGGCCCCGGTCGACTGGCAACGCGAGTTCTGTTCGCGCTGGCCCCGGCCGTCCTCGCCGAAGCAGATCGTGCCGGCCTGGACCGTGCAGAGTTCGATGCCACCGGCTCTGGACATGTTGGTCCGCGTCTCGTGGCCGAGCTGCCAGCAGCCCTTCAGCAGGCTGAGGTCCTTCTTGTTCCAGCGATCGGCCGGCAGGGGCGCCGGCGGCTTGGGCGGTTCCGGCGGCGGCTTCAGCGCGGCGGTCTGTTGCGGACGGACGGGGCCGGGCTGCGTCGGCAGTTCGAGCGGCGCCCGAAGCGGTGGCGGGATACTCGCGCACTCGAGGTTTTTCTGGGCGAGCGCGAGTTCGAGCTGCCGCACGAGCTTGCTCAGCTCTTCGCCACGCTCGGTCTCGGCGGACAACGATGGCGGGGTGGCGGGGCAGAAATTCCATCCCAGGATCGGCGCCAGCAGGCCGCAGGCGCGCAGCAGGATGGCGGCGCTCGCCACGACAAGCAGCGCGAACGCCGCCCATAGTGCGTACGACAGGCGTGAGGGGCGGCCGCGCTTGGCACTCAAGGCGTAGCCTTCCGGCGAAATTCGTGCTCGAAGTTGTCGCCATCGCGGCACAGCGCCCCTCCGTCGTCCACCCTCTTGCAGGTCAGGCGGTTGGGATTGCTGTGCCAGGTGATCGTCGCGGGCTCGCACTTGACGTCGGGCTGCTCGGTTTCCAGTGCGCCGGCCTCGGTGAAGCGCGCCTTGATGCCGGCCTTGCAGATGGAGAAACGCTTGCCGCCGCAGTCGGTTGCCTGTTCGCGCGTTCCGCTGCCGTCGGCGGCGAAGCAGATCGTACCGGTACGCACGGTACAGCGCTCCTCCTTGCCCGTGTCGTTGACCACCAGGGTCTGGGTATCGCGGCCCAGCGACCAGCAGCCGGCGAGGATCGACAGATCCTTGCCGAGCCAACGATCCTTGGGCAGCGGCGGCGGGATGGACGCGACACAGGCGATGCGGTCGCGCACGAGCTGCAACTCGAGCTGGTGCAGCGTGTCGTCGAGCGTGCGGCCGCGCTCGACCTCGGCCGCCAGCGTCGTGACTCCCGCCCGGCAATAGAGAAAGCCGCGATTCTCCAGGCCCGGCCAACTAACGCCGCAGGCGCGCAGCAGGAGCCAGGCGATGGTGAACAGCAGGATGGCAAGCAGCAGCCACAGCGGCCACCACCAGAAGAAGCCGCTGCGTACGGCAACCGGGACTGCCGGCGCCGAGACAAGCTCGACGGCCGGCTCGGGCACGAACGGCGGCGGCAGCGGCGCCCCCACCATGACCTGGGGGGCGACGCCGGCCACGCGTGGTGCATCGTCGGTATAGGCCCAGCAGACGAGCACGGGAATTTCGCCTTCGGCGCTGCCGTCGTCGGGCAGCAGGACATGGACGAAGCGCGAGAGCGGTGTCGGCGTTTCGCTCGCCGCAATCAGCGCCGCGCCCAGCGGATTGCCGGCACCGCGCAGGCGTTCGCCTTCCTGTCGAATGGCCGACAGTTGCGTCGTGACCCGCTCGAGGATCGCGGACTGCCGTGTTGCGTCGAGGTCCTCGAGCGCCACCGAGCGGTGGCCGCCTGGGACGTACCAGTCGATCAGGCCACCATCGCGCGCCGGTACCGGTTCGGCGAACAGATACGGGTCGTCCCCAGCCAGTTCCGGATGGGCCGCGAGGTAGGCGACCAGTTGGGCATGGTCGCGCTCCGCCGCGCGACCGAACGGCTTCAATCCGTCGAGTGGCGTGGAGGCGATGCGCCGGCTTTCCATCCCTTAGTCCCCGGCTCTGACGAGGTTCACTTGCCTCCTGCCGTGGCCGGGGCAGGCGCCGCCGCTGGTGCAGGCGCGGCAGGGGCTGGCGCCACGACCGCCATGGGTGCAGCCGCCACGCTTGTTTCGCAGACGCCGGTCACCTTGGTGAAGCCGACATTGTTCGATTCCAGGAAGCCCGCCAGGCTCACCGCGCCGAGCGCGCCGTGGAAGGCGATCGGCTGCTTGCGATCGACGATGCCAAAGGTATTGATGCCAACCAGCCGCCCGCAGGCATCGGTCAACGGCCCGCCGGAATTGCCGTTCGAGATGGTCGCGGTGTGAAAGACCAGGGCGGCGCTGCCTTTTTGCTGGACGACCGTCACGATGCCCTGCGTCACCACCATTTCAGGCATCGCACTGGCATCGCCCAAGAGCAGTTTCTTGAAGGCCTGATCGTTCTGTACCAGCGTCATCGTAAAACCCGCGGCAGTCACCGCGCTCAACCGGTCGGCGGCAGCCGGCAAGGCAATGCCGGCGATGCCGGTCGGTTGCTCGACTTCGAGGAGAGCAAAATCCACCGGCGTCTGCGCTTGCACTGTCGACTGCGTAGCCGCGACGACGCGCGCGGAAATGGGCTGGGTGAGCGTCTTGTTGGCAACGAACACGTGACCGGCGCCAACACTCTCCACGACATGGCGGTTGGTCACGATCTGCCGCTCGTTGATGAAAAAGCCCGAGCCGATGCCCTCCACGCCAACACCCGGCTGCGCCGACACGATCAGAAC
>PLYQ01000282.1:13341-22550 GCA_003153415.1 Rhodospirillales bacterium
GCCTCGGCCAACTGCTTGCGCAGGCGCTCGACGTGCTCTTCCAGAGTCTTGTTCATCTGGCGGCGCAGTTCGATATCGTCGGCCGTGGAGGCATTCTGGTCGGGATATATAAGGACGCCGGGAATGAGCAGGATCAGGAGCGCAATCAGCGCCACGGCAGTGGCGATGGCGATCGGCAGCCAGGGGCGATAGCGCGATCTCTCGGCAACGACGACCGCCGCCGGTGCGACGGTAGCAGCAGCAGCCGGCGCCGCCGCCATCGCCGCGGCGGCGGCGCCGGCTGCGGCCAGCGGTGTCACCGGCGCGACTGCGGGGCCCCGCCCGACGGTGAACGGCGGCACCGCGATGCCCGGAAGGTATTGCCCCAGCGTGGTCCGGAAATGCGACTCGCGGCGCGCCGGCGAGGCGGCGATGTCTTCGGGCAGGAAGCCCCAGTTCACGATCACCGGCCGGCCGCCCACGACCATGACGTCGGCCATCGACGGGATCTGCACGATCGGTCCGATCAGGTTGCTGGTCGCGGGGTCGCGCAGAACAGGATCGAGCCGCGACAGCAGCGATGTCAGATGCGCCGCCGCCGTGCCGCGACCAGCCGCGTCGAGTGCAGAAAAGCTCACGGCCGGCCCGTCGGCGTCGGAGTACCATCGCGCGATCGATTCGGAGGTGCCGTTGGAGCGCGAGATCGACGGCTCGGCGAACAGCGCTGCGACGTCGCTGCCACAACGCTGCCCCAGGACGGTGGAGATTTCGCCCCATTTGTCGGTCACAGGCGTTGAGCCGACCTCGGCCTCAACCAAGGCGCGCAACGCATTCGTTCTGATCAGCATCGCGGTCCGCTCCGGCCAGCATGCGCGGCACCGCCAAACCGGCGGCCCCCGCAGCAAAACATCTTGCTGAGAAGGCCCAACGTCCGTCAAGGCGGCTGGTCAGAATCGACGGCACGGCGAACGTATGCCAGAGTAAAGGGTCTGGTGATAAGGTCGGCCGGGAGGCTGCGCCGACTCTAAAAAATGGCGGATCGGGCGAGGAGTGTACGGCGTGGAGAACGTGCGGATCGCATCGACGCCGCTGGTCGGGCTGAGGCCGGTAGGCCAGGCGACGAATCGCGACCATGGGCGTCTGACCGCAGGCCTGTCTGGCCTGCCCGGAGTTACCGCCGACCTGCCGCTCCTCTTTGCAGAGCCGGTGCCGTCGCGCGACCGCCAGCGGATCGACTGGTATGGCCCGGGCGACAAGACCTACACCCCGCTCACGTCGCTGCCGGCCGACGAACAGGCGAGGGTGCTCGCCCGGGTCGACGAGTTGCTGGGCACCGTGCGCGGCGAGGCTGCACGCCTGGCGGCAGCGGGCGACAGCGCCGGCGAGGCGCTGCTTGGCGCCGCGACAGTGCCGTCGCCGCGCCAGCACTACATCTACGTCGCCCGCGACGTCGGTCGGCCCGAGAACGAGCAGCCGGTGATCGTGGGCTGGTCCTACACCAACGATGTGCCCGGTCGGACGGGCGAGCTGCCGCAGGTCATGGTGCGGTCGCCGCCCTTGCGATCGACGCCCGAGCTGCCGCCGCCCTTCGAGCAACCTGCCGCGATCCTTGCCTCGGCGCCGGCGATGGCCGTCGAAGGGCCACGCCGCGGCTGGTGGTGGTTGCTGTGGATCGCACTCACGCTCCTGTTGCTGATCATCGCCTGGATGCTGCTGCGGGCCTGCGGCATGGCGCTGCCGGGCTATGGCGTGTTGCATCACATCGGCAACACGTTCTGTCCCAGCTCAGCGATCGCCGCCACGGTCACCGATGACGAGCGGGTGAAGACGCTCACCGAAATCAGCCAGCAGCTCGAGCTGCAGATCGTGCAACGGCAGGCGGCGTGCGCCACCGAAGCGCGCCGTACCGCGATCATCACGGCCATGACGCCGGTTGCGCCACCGCCCGCCAATCCGCCGTCGGAGATCGACAAGCGACTGGAGCGCGAGCAGGCGAAGACCGGCGAACTGCAGATTTCGTTGATCTGGGACGGCCCGTCCGACCTCGACCTCCACGTCTTCTGCCCCGATGGCACGGAGATCTACTACTCGCGCAAGGCCAGTTGCGGCGGCACGCTGGACGTCGATATGAACTCGTCGAACAACAAGTCTTTGACGCCGGTCGAAAACGTCTTCTGGCCGGATGGCCAGGCGCCGAAGGGCAAGTACAGGGTCGTCGTCACCATGTACGACCGACATGGCGAGAAGCGGCCGACGGTTCCCTTCCAGGTGCGCATCAAGGACGGCGGGCAGGAAAGAACCGTGCCCGGCACCATCGAACGACCCGGCGCGCCCGTCGAGGTCACGGAGATCGTGAGATGAGTCCTGCAGACGACAGAAGCGGTGCGACGCCGTCGGGCGACCTGCCGGAAACCCTGATCCTGGTGCCGAACTCGGGCATCCAGTTCGTCGAATACGCCTTCCATCTCGACAAGGTGCCGAGATTTCAGCGGCCCTTCATCGAGCGCGAATTCGTCAACGAGCGCGACCCCAAGACCGGCGAAGTGCCGGCCCGGCTACTTGCCGGATGGAATGAGGACGATCCCGAGTCTGGCGCGCCGCCGCCGTCCGAGTTCGGCGATCGGCTCTACTCGCTGACCCCGGTCAGGGCGCTCGAGCCCTTTCTCGGCAAGTGGGTGCCGGTACCCTATGTCGCGCATCTGCGCGTCGATCCGTTCGGCGCGTCGCCGGTCTACCGCAACGGCCCGACCAACTGGGCGCGCGTGCGCGTGGTGCAGGAGGAGGGCGTGGAGGGCGCTGCCGCCACGCACAAGGTGGTCTTCGCCTTCGATACGTCGATCGACGACAAGGACCCGCCGCTCACCTTCACCACCCCGGCCCAGCTCCATATGGGGCCGAGCTGGGAGTTCAGCTTCGTCAGCCGGTTCAGCGACCTCCACTGGTTCGTGCACAATCCCGATACCGACGGCAGCGGCCAGGACCACGGCCTGTGGGTGCGCGACTGGGTCGAGCGGCTGTTCCAGGAGTTCAAGTATGCCCAGCGGCGCGGCCGGCCGATGCGCGCCGACGAGGACCAGGGCCGGCTCGAGGCGCTGGCGCGCTATTTCGTCTTCCTCGAGACGCTCACCCAGGCGCTCAAGCCGCGCAAGATTCGCTTCGTCGACGCCCAGGCGAGCGCACGTCCGGTCGAGGTCGATCTCGTGCTCGACATCGGCAACAGCCGGACCTACGGCATCCTGATCGAGCGCATCCCCAACAAGGATCGCGTCGATCTCAAGGACTCCTACACGCTGAAGCTACGCGACCTGCAGGAGCCTGAGCATCTCCATGCCGGCGCCTTCGAAAGCCACGTCGAGCTGTTCGCGCCCTCGTTCGGTGACGAAGACCTGTCACGGCGCTCCGGCCGCTCGCGGGCGTTCTTCTGGCCGAGCACGGTGCGCGTCGGGCCGGAGGCGAGCCGCATTCGCGAGCGCCAGGACGGCACCGAGGGCTACAGCGGCCTGTCGAGCCCCAAGCGCTACCTGTGGGACCTCCGTCCGGTGCAGCAGGAATGGCGCTTCCCCAAGGATCAGTACATCGGTGAGGACGATCCCTCGCTCGGCAAGCGGCTGCGCAATCTGGTCAATTCGAGCGGCGAGTGCATGAGCCAGATCAAGCGCAACGCGGGACTGTTCAAGCGCGTCTATGACGGCGGCCTGCCCGCCGACGCCATGCAGCCGGCCAAGGCGATGAACTTCTCGCGCTCGTCGATGTATGCGCTGATGGTCGCCGAGGTCGTCTGGCAGGCGATGACCATGATCAACAACCCGGTCGGTCGCCTCGACCGGCCGCTCGCCGAGCTGCCGCGCCGCCTGTCGCGCATCATCCTCACCCTGCCGTCGGCCACTCCGGTGCGCGAGCAACTCCTGATGAAGCTTCGCGCCGAGGGCGCCATCCAGCTTCTGTGGGATTTGATGGGCTGGCCCAACGACCGGCGCTTCCCGCAGCCGACCGTGCAGGCGTCGTGGGACGAGGCGAGCTGCGTGCAGCTGGTCTGGCTGTACGGCGAGATCGCCGGAAAGTCGGGTGGGCGGATCGACGACTTCTTCGAGCTCGCCGGTCGCCCGCGCAAGCGGATCGGTCCGGAGGGCGGGGACGAGAAGGCGGCCGACGAGCCATCCTTGCGCGTCGCCACGGTCGACGTCGGTGGCGGCACCACCGACCTCATGATCACGACCTATTATGTCGACGACAGTCGCCGTTTGACGCCGATCCAGAATTTCCGCGAAGGCTTTCGCCTCGCCGGCGACGACATCCTGCGTGCCGTCATCGAACGGGTCGTCCTGCCGGCGCTCGAGCGCGGCATGAAAGCCGCCGGCATCGAAAAGCCCGAGTTGCTGCTCCGCACGTTGTTCGGCGGCGACCGCGCCGACCTGCGCGAGCAGGATCGCCATCTGCGGCGCCAGTTTGTGCTGCGCGTGCTGCGCCCGGTCGGGCTCGGCCTCCTGCATGCCTACGAGGAGACCGACTCGGGCGATCCGGAGCGCTTGGGCCAGGGCATCCGCAAGTTCGGTTCGTTCTTCGGCGACGGCACCGCGACGGGCGACGACAAGCTCGGCATCGATGCCCGCATCCTCAATTACCTCAAGGGCAGCCGCGGCGCCCACAGCACTGCCTTGTCGCTTGTCGACATCGACGTGCCGCTCGATTTCTCGGGTATCGCCGACGCGACGCGCGGCGTGCTGAACGCGGTATTCGACAACATTGGCGAGGCACTGCACCGCTTCGACTGCGACGCCGTGCTGCTGTCGGGCCGGCCGTCGAAGCTGCCGGCGGTCTCGCAGTTGCTGATCGACAAACTGGCGACCGCCCCCGACCGCATCGTGCGCATGCACCTCTATAAGCCTGGGCGCTGGTATCCCTTGCCCGACTACGCCCACGAGGATCGCATCGGCGATCCCAAGACCACCGCCGCGGTCGGCGGCATGCTGTGCGCGCTCTCCGAGCGAGATCTCCTGAATTTCGCGCTTTTCACCCGCAAGCTGCAGATGCGCTCGATTGCCAACTTCATCGGACCGCTTGAAAACGACGGCCAGCTCCTCGAGGAAAATGTGCTGTTCGAAACCGCCGAGGTGAGCGCCCAGGGCTCCGAAGACGTCAAGCCGCAGAAGTATTACACGAAGATGCGCTTGGGCTATCGCCAGCTTCCGACCGACCGCTGGGTGGCGTCGCCGCTCTATCAGGTGTCGCTCGAGCAGCTCAATCCGGCCTTTAGCGTCCCGACGCCGATCAACCTTCGCTTTTCGCGCCAGCTCGAACTGCCGGAAGACGAGCGCCAGGATGCCATTCTCGAGGCCGAGGCCCGCAAGGAAGAGCTGCAGATCGTCGAGGCGTTCGACGAGAACGGCGATCCCGTGCGCATCAACAAGGCGGCGCCGCCCGACGCGCGGACCGCCCGCTGGGCGTCGCTGCAGATGATCTTTCGTACATTGACCGACGAAGAAGGCTACTGGCTCGACACCGGTATCCTCGGAACGCATTGAGGACAGGACGCGCTGCATGACGAACGGCACGAATTCCGATCTCGCCGCCACTGCCGGCCAGACCGCCGTCCGTTCCAAGGACGGCTTCGCCTGGGTGACGACGCCGGTCAATGCCTCGCGAGTCGGCGATCCGACGGCGCTCGGCTATCGCCTGCGCCGGGCCTCGTTGCGCGCCGCGCGCCTCGCGCGGGCGGCGACGCGCAAGATGTGCGTCGCCGTGTTTGGTCCCAGCCAGGCCGGTAAATCCTACATGGTCTCGGTGCTGGCGAGCCCGCCGGGCGGACGTCTGGCGACCGAACTGGACGGCCAGATCTACGACTTCCTGCGCGACATCAACCCGCCGGGCGGCCGCGAGTCGACCGGGCTGGTGACCCGAATGACCACCGATGTCAGTGCCGCGCCCAAGGGCTTTCCGATCGAGCTGCGCCTGCTGACGCAGACCGAACTGGTCAAGATTCTCGCCAACTCGTTCTACCTCGATTTCGATCTCGAGCACTTCGACGTCGTGCCGCCGGATGGCGACGCGATTCGCCAGAGGCTCGAGCAGTTGCGCGGTCTGGCCCGGCCTCAGCCGGTCGACCGGCTGACCGGCGACGACGTCTTCGACCTCATGGAATATTTCCAGTCGCACTTTCCCAAGCGTACCTCCGCCTTCCGCGACGATTTCTGGCGCGAGGCCATCGAGCTGGCGCCGCGTCTCGAAGGCCGCGACCGTGCCCGGCTGTGGTCGCTCTTCTGGTACGACTTCCAGGCCTTCACGGACCTGTTCATCGAGTTGTACGAAGGGTTGCGCCAGCTCGACTTCCCGTCGAGCGCCTATGCCGAGATCGGCGCGCTGGTCCCGCGTGCCGGCAGCATCATCGACGTAACCGTGCTCGACCGCCTGGGCGCCGATGCCGATGACAAGGTACGGCTGATGCCGGCTGGCGGCGTACGTGAAGTCGGACTGCCGCGTTCGCTGGTCGCAGCACTTACCGCGGAGCTGCGCATCACCGTCAAGGAAAAGCCGTCGGAGGTGTTCGACCATACCGACCTGCTCGACTTCCCCGGCGCGCGCTCGCGGCTCGGCATCAAGCGCCTCGAGGACGCCGGCAAGGATGACAAGGGCGAGTCGACCGCCAATCCGCTGCGCGAGCTCCTGCTGCGCGGCAAGGTCGCCTACCTGTTCGAGGGGTACACCGCGGAAGGCGAGATCTCCGCCCTGTTGCTGTGCGTGCCCGATAGCGTCCAGGAAGTCCGTGGGCTGAGCGGCATGGTGGAGGACTGGGTGCACGGCACGCTGGGCGCCACGCCGGAAGCGCGCGCCAAGGAAAAATGCGGCCTGTTTCTCGTGCTAACCAAGATGGACGCCGAGTTCGTCCAGAAAGAGGGTGTCGACGACAAGGACAAGGACTGGGGCATCAGGATCGACAGCTCGCTGCTCAAGAACTTCCGCGGCGCCTGGCCGACCGATTGGGACGGCAAGCCGTTCCGCAACCTCTTCTGGCTGCGCAATCCGACGATCCATGACACCAGGATCATGGCCTACGCAGGCGACAAACTTGAAACGGGCATCGCCGATACTTTTCGCGATCGCTACCGCAGCCTGCACGATACGTTCGTCGGCAACGAGATCGTGCGCCGGCACTTCGAAAATCCCGAGGAGGCCTGGACCGAGGCGTTCCGCACCAATGACGGTGGCATCTCCTACATCGTCCGTCGCCTGTCGCCGATCTGCGACCCGGCGACCAAGGCCGCGCAGGTGCGCAATCGCCTGGCCGAGCTGCGCACCGATATCGTGCGCGAGCTCGAACGGTTCCATGTCGCGGGCGACGTGCAGATCCGCATCGCGCAGCGCCAGCTGGTCGGCAATCGCATCATGGAGCGGCTCTACGATTCCAACGATCCGGTGCAGCTCGGCAGCCTGCTGAAGAGCATGCAGGTCGATGGCGGAGATCTCGCGGCCTACCTCTATGGCGTCCTGGTCCAGGGTGTCGCTTCCGATGGCGCCGATCCGGNNGCGTCGATGGGCCGTACCACCTGGGAGCGTCGCGCAGCGCGGGAAATCATGCGCTGCTGGGAAGGCAGCATGTCGGCGTCGGTCGACAACCCCCATCTTGTGCGCCTGCTCGGCATCGGACGTGACCTGCTGGCGGAGATATCGGCCGAATTGCTGGCGCTTGCCCGGCGGGCTGGCCTGGAGCACGGCATGGAAAATGCGATCGCCCGCGTGGTGGTGACCGAGCAGAACGAGCAGAGGATCGCCAAGGCTGCGATGATCGGCGAGAGGTTCGTCAACCGCCTGGTGTCGGAAATGGGTTTCGGCGAGGCTCCGGTCGCCGATCGTCCGACCGTCTCGGTCGACGGCACCAGCCGCCCGGTCTTCGCGCCGCGCGCCGTTACCTACGGCACCGAGGGATGGGGCGCCGGACCGCCGACCTACTTTGAGGAATTCTTCGATGATTGGGCCAACGCGTTCTATCGGGTCATCGAGGACAACGCCAAGAGCCTGGCCGGCCTGACCGTCGATATCGAGCAGAATGACCGGCTGGGTCGCATCCTGACCGACCTTCGGGTCCCGGTCTGACGACTAGGGGGCCTGGGTGTCGTATATCAAGGCGAGTGGCGTCCATGGCCGGCCGGGCCATGCGATCATCGAGATCGGTTACGCGCTCAGCGTCGAACCTCTCCTGCTGACCATCCAGAAGGTCGGCGCCGACCCGCGCTATCTCGCCAGGGACGGCGGCTGGCGTGCCGATCCCGAGCCGCTCACGCCGACCAAGGTCGAGCGCCAGGACGGCCGCACGCTGATCCATGTCGGCCCCGATATCGTGAACCATCTCGACGACGATCAGCGGCTTCGTATCGGGATCGTTTCGGCCGACTTCGCCGGCGACGTCGTTTGGTCCGACATTCCGCCGTCCTCGGGCGGAGTTGGACGATCTGTCTTCGTCGCGCGCGCCAAGCCGGTAGCTCCTGCCGAGGAGCCGCCGCCCCCTGCCGTCGAAAAGCCCAAGGAGCCGGAACCCCAGCCGGTGGTGCTCGAGCCGCCGCCCCCTCCGCCTCCCCCACCGCCGCCGCGCATCTGGTGGTGGGCACTAGTGGCGCTGCTGCTGATTGTCGCTGCCGGAGGCGGCGCCTATTGGCATTTCAACCTGTGGCCTTGGCCCTGGCCCAAGCCCCAGGTGACAGTGATCGTGGAGCCGCCCGACGATTGCCATGGTCTGCGCGACAAGCTGAGACAAATGATCGAAGGTAATGGCGACCCCGGCCAGATCCTCGACGGTGCCCGCCGCCTTATCGATTGTGACGATGCATCCATGCGCGACTTCGGCTTCCGCGCGATCGACGTGGCGGCGACGCGTGGCTCGGCGAGCGCCCAACTCGAGATGGGCAAACTGTTCGATCCGCGCTATTTCCGGCCCGGCCGGGGTGGCATGGACCGGTCGAATCCCTCGTTGGCCGCCGAATGGTACAAGCGGGCGGCCGACAGCGGCTCGCGCGAGGCTCCGGCCGAGAAGCAGGGTCTCTGTGAGAAGCTCGCCCAGCCGGTCGACGGCGTCGAAGAACCGCTGCGGACGGCGACGCTCGCGCAGTACTGCAACTGAGGGCAGGATAAGATCGTTTCAGGCCGTGGAGGCAAGGCGATGATAAAGCAAGGCTTGGGCAGGTTGCTGGCGGGCGTTCTGGCGCTCGGCCTGTTCGTGGCGCTGGGCGGCGGCTGGGCGG
>PLYQ01000282.1:22567-37822 GCA_003153415.1 Rhodospirillales bacterium
GGCGACCGGCTGATCGAGTGGAAGCAGACGATCGTCGCGGTATTCAACCCCAACCGCGCCAACCGCGAGCGCTCGCTGCTGTTCAAGTCGCCCGAGGTGATCGACGCGGTGATCCGCGATCCCAATCCGCGCGAGAAGCTGGCGCAGCTGCGCGCCGACGCTGTGGCCGGCCGCCCGGGCGATGGTTCGGTGCTGGCGATCGAGCCCGACACGCCGCCCGACATCCGGCAGAATTTCTACTTCTTCCCCATCCTTTCGGTAACCAACAAGCGCCTGCCCCAGAGGGTTGACGGCCGGATCCTGCAGGTCGCCTCGCTGTCGAAGATCGACCAGCCGCCGCCGCCGCCGCCCGACCGCAAGCGCACCTTGGCCGACATGCGGGTGGGCGTCGTGTTCGTCATCGACACCACGACCTCGATGGGTCCGTACATCGACAAGGTTCGCGAAGCCATGACGCGCGTGCAGGCGCGGCTCGATCGCACGCCGGCCGGCCAGAACATGCGGTTCGGCCTGATCGGCTTTCGCCAAAGCCTGGCCGACAACAGTCCGGGCATCCAATATCACGTCAAGACTTTCCTGAAACTCGGCAAGGAGGCCACGGCGGCGGCGTTCGTGAAGGCGATCGCCAACGTCAAGGAATCGCCGGTGCCGACCAAGGGCTTCAATGAGGACTCGCTGGGCGGCGTTTACGAGGCGATCTCGACGGGCGACTGGAAAGACTTCGATGCCAAGTTCGTCGTGCTGGTGACCGATGCGGGCCCGTTGCTGCCCGAAAGCCGCCAAACGCTGTACGCCCCGGGACTTGGTCCGGCGCAGATCCAGCGCAAGGCGGCGGAAGACGGCATCGCCATCACCGTCCTGCACCTGCTGACCGCCGAAGGCGCCAGCGACCACGCCAGTGCCCGCGGGCAGTATCAGATACTGTCGCGCAGCGGCGAAGGCAGTTCATACTTCAATGTGACCGAGGGTGCGCTGGACCGCTTTACCCAGGGCCTCGACTCCATGGCTGACGGCATCATCTCCCGGACGGAGGCACTGGCCGCGGGCGACACCAACCGGCCGGCGCCGACCGGCAATCCGATCCGCGATGCCATCGAGCGTAACTTCTACGCCATGCAGCTCGCCTACCTCGGCCGCCGAGAGGGCAGCCGCGCCCCGGACATGTTCGAAGCCTACCTGGCCGATCGCGACCTCAGCGATCCGACCAAGGAAGCGACCGAGATCCGCCTGTTCCTGACCAAGAACCAGCTGGCGACCATGCACGACGTGGCCCAGCGCATCGTCGAGGCGGGCGAACGATCGACCGTCGATCCGACGCTGTTCTTCTCACAACTGCGCCAGGCGATCGCCACGATGGCGCGCGACCCGAACCGTCCGGTCAACACCCAGCCCGAGACCCTGGGCGCTGCGCTGGGCGAGTTCCTCGAAGGATTGCCCTACGCGCAGGCCAGTCCCATCCTGTCGATCGACTCGCAGATGTGGGTGCAGATGGGTGCGGCGCGCCAGCAGGAGATCCGTATCGACCTGCAGCGCAAGCTCAAGTTCTTCGAGGTGTGGCACAACACGCCCGACAACTGGGTGCCGCTCAACCGCGGCGCGCCCGACGGCGAGAAGGTCACGGCATTTCCCCTGTCCCAGCTGCCGTGAGCCGTGGGATCTGACCGATGACCTGGCTGTGCGCCCACGGCGTCGCCCAGACTCTCGAGGACGGCGAGCGCACGTTTCATCTCGACATCGCGGCGCTGAGCCTAGGGCCACGCATGCGCAAGGCGATCGTGGGGCCAAGCGGCAGCGGCAAGACCACCGCCATGGACCTGCTGGCGCTGGCCGGCCGACCGCACTCGGCCCAGAGCTTTCTGCTGGTCGGAGAGGACGGCGAGACGATTGACCTGGGGCGACTGGTCTGGGATCGGCGCGACCACGCTGCTGCCATCCGCGCCCGCTATTTCGGCTACGTACTGCAGACCGGCCTGCTGCTGCCGTTCCTGACGATCGGCGAGAACATCCTGCTGGCCCAGAAGCTGGCCGGCATCGACGATCGCGCGTTTGCCCAGGCCCTGCTCGACGAACTTGGCATCACTGCACCGTTTTCGACCATGCCGAGTGCGCTGTCGGTCGGCCAGCGCCAGCGAGTGGCCGTGGCGCGGGCGCTCGCCCACAAGCCGCAATTCCTGTTCGCCGATGAGCCCACCGCCGCACTCGACCCGGAGGCGGCGCGGCGCACGCTCGGCACCTGTCTCGACATCGCCATGGCGCTCAACTCGGCGGTGCTGGTGATCACCCACGACCTGGAGCTCGCCCGGGAACTCGACTTCGAAATCGTCGAGATCGCCGCCAGCGCCCGCGATGGCGTGGTCAGCGCCACGATCGACGATGGCTCGCCGCCGCCGCGCGAGGAAGCGGCGTGAACCTCTTTTCCCTTGGGCTGAAGGCGCTGTGGCGTCAGCGCACCTTGCTGCTCTTCACCAGCACCGGCCTCGCGGCGGTCCTGGGGCCGCTGCTGCTGCTCTACGGCTTCAAGTTCGGCGTGATCGCCGCACTGCTGGCGGCATTGCGCGACGATCCGACCAATCGCGAGATCGTGCTGCGCGGCAACTACGTGCTGCAGCAGGCGGATATCGAGAAATACCGTTCATGGCCGGAAGTGGCCTTCGTCGTCCCGGCGACGCGCACGATCGCGGCCCGCATCGAGCTGGTCGGTCCCGGGCCCGAACCGGTGACCGCCGGTTCGGGCGTGCTGCCGAGCGGGCCGGGCGATCCGCTGCTGCCGGCCGGCATGAACCTGCAGCCCGGTCAGATCGCGCTGTCCGGCGCGCTGGCCGGGCGGCTCAAGGCGAAAGTCGGCGACCACGTCACTGGGCGCAACCGGCGCACCGCGGATCGAGGGCCCGAGGAGATCACCTTCGATTTCACGGTGGTGCATATCGTCGATCGCCGCTTCGCCACCGGCGACCGCGCCTACGTCCCGGTCGACACCTTGTTCAGGCTGGAAGCCTTCCTCGACGGTTACGAGGTGCCCGATAGCAACATCGCCGGCAAGCCGCTGGCGGGCCGCGCCGACACGCCGGAGAATGTCCGCATGTACGCCCGCTCGATCGAGGATGTGCCAGCGCTCGACCGTCGGCTCGCTGCCGCCGGCTACAACGTTTATTCCAAGGCCGACGATGTGGCTGGCATTCTCGGTCTCAATCGCAGCCTGGACGCGGTGTTCGCGCTGATCGCCGGCATCGGCAGCCTAGGCTACGGCGTGTCGCTGGCGGCGAGCCTGCTGGGCAGCATCGCCCAGCAACGCAAGCTGCTCAGCCTGATCCGCCTGATGGGCGCGGGCCGTCGGGCGCTCCTGCTGTTTCCGCTGGCCCAGGGGCTGGCGATCGCCGGCGCCGGCTTCGTGCTCTCATCCGTCCTGTTCTTTGCCGTCGCCTGGGTGGCGAACGCGCGTTTTGCCGCCTTCCTGCCGATCAACGCCGATGTCTGCCGGTTGGGCTTCGAACATTTTGTCGCCGCGTTGCTGGCGACACTGGCGATCGTGGGAGCGGTCGTGGCCTGGGTCGGACGGACGCTGCTGTCGGTCAGCCCGGCGGAGGTGCTTCATGCGGAGTAAGGGACTTTTCGCCATGCTGCTCGGCGGCGCGCTTCTTCCCGCCACCCTGTCGGCCCAGGCACCACGACCGCCGGCAACACCGCCCGCCGCTTCGCCAGCGATCGCCTGGGACAAGGATGACTGGAATCCGGCAGCCAAGCCCGACGACGTCGTGCTGCCATTGCCGTGCAAGGGCGCGATCGCGCTGCGCCGCGTCGTCACCGGCCCGCCGCGCCAGGCCGGCAAGGGCAACCAGCTCGAGGACCGGCTGGTGACGATGGGCAGCGCCGACGACCCCATGACTTATGTCGGCTACCTGCACGGCGACTTCATCGCCGGCGGCTTCTTCGCCGCCGACGGCCAGCGCTACTATCTGATCGGCAAGTACGAGGTGACAGTCGAGCAGTACGAGGCGGTGATGGGCAACGGCGAATGCAAGCCCGTGCCGCCGGAACGGGCCGCCCTGCCGGCCTCGGGCGTGAGCTGGTACGACGCCATCGAATTCACGCGCCGTCTCAACAAGTGGCTCTATGCCGAGCGGCTCGATGCGCTGCCCACGTCTGGCCGTCGGCCGGGCTTCGTGCGCCTGCCGTCGGAAGTCGAATGGGAGTTCGCCGCGCGCGGCGGGCTTGCGGTATCGGATGCCGAGCGCGGCAATCCCACCTTCGTGCCGGCTGGCGCCAACCTGTCGGAATACGCCTGGTTCGCCGGCCCCGAATCGTCGGCGGGCCAGCTCAAGCCAATCGGCAGTCTCAAGCCCAATCCGCTCGGCCTGTACGACATGCTGGGCAACGCCGAGGAGGTCATGCTCGAACCGTTCCGGCTCAACAGGGTCGGCCGGCTGCACGGTCAGCTCGGCGGCATTGTGGTGCGCGGCGGGTCCTATATGACGCCGCGCGAGTCGATACGGGCCTCGGCGCGCACTGAGTTTCCTGTCTACGAACAGACCAGCAAGGGCGAGATGCGGCTGCCGACCTTCGGCTTTCGCATCGTGGTGAGCGCCACGGCGCTGAACCAGACCGAGCAGGCGGCCGCACTCCAGAAAGAATGGGACGACGCGCGCCGCACCGAGACGTCGGTCGCCGGAAAGAATCCGCTGCAGCTCCTCGAGGGCCTGCTCAAGCAGGCCGCCACGCCGGCGGAGAAGGCCCAGCTCCAGGCGGTGATCGAGCAGTTCAACACCGAAGTCCGACAGCGCAACGAACTTCAGGCCCGCGCCATCAAGAGCCTGCTTTCGAGTGCGCTTATCATTCGCAGCAACATCGTCCTGACGGCGAACAATTTCGACCAATTGTACAAGATGGGTACGGTCGATGCCGGCAAGCCGGGTATCCAGGGCGAGCTGGCCAAGCAGGCCAAAGCCAAGCTCGATGAGCAGAAGGCGAAATTCGAGATTTGGGCGTCCGTCTATGCTGACTTGGTCCAGCAGCTCGGCTCGGATTTCCGCGGCGACGACGTCAAGGCGCAGGCCGAGGTGCTGAAGGCCGATCTCGCGGCACGCGGGCGCGACTACGACCGGCCGGGCGTCGACGCTACTCTGGCCGATACCACGGCTTTTCGTGACGGCCGGGTGCGCGATACTGCAAAAATCCTGCGTTCGGTTACCGGGCCACGACCGTGGCTGATGCGGTGAAATGCCGGTCGCCGTAACCAGCCTGTACCGTAGAATAGCGACGCGGCGCGCATAGGGGGCTAGGCGCGCCTTTTGGGCGAGACATCATGAGCAATTCGACGACGGGACTGCGTCCCTTTTGGTGCGTGACGGCGGCCGTGGCGGCCCTGTCCATGCTGCTTGGCGCCTGTGAGATGCCTGTGGAGCAGGAGAATACCGCGACCCTGACGGCGGCCGAAAAGGATTTGCGGACCAAGACCGAGGATCAGCGCAAGGTCGACAGCACCGTGACCGGCGCGGCCGGCGGCGCGGTCGCGGGCGCGGTGGTCGGCTACTTGATCGGCGGCTGGAGCGGCGCGCTGTACGGTGCGGCGGCCGGCGGTGTCGCCGGCGGAGCGATGGGCTATGGCTACGGCTCGTACACGAATGCGCGGGCCCGCACCTACTCGAATGCCGAAGCGCGCGCCGCCGCGGTGACGAAGAGCGCGGACGAAACGCTCACCTACTACAATCAGGTCAACGCATCGGCCCGCACGATCCTCAACGAGCAGGAAGCCAAGGTTGCCCAGCTCAATGACGCCTACAAGAGTCGCGCGATCAACAAGGAGCAGTTCCAGGCCCAGCTGGCGTCGGCTGACACCAACGAGGCCAGCCTGAAGCAACAGCTCGCCGGCATCGACGCCCAGCTCAACTCCATGAGGACCGATCCGCAGGCGGCGCAGCTCGCCCAGCAGATCCAGCAGCTGCAGCAACAGCGCGATTCGCTGAAGGACACCTATGACCGGCTGCTGCAGATTTATGGCACGGTACCGGCCGAGGTTCGTGTCTCGCCCGGACCTAAGCGCGTCTGACGTCCCGAAATTGCCCATTTGAGGCAATTTCGTTCCTGCCGTAGGATTATTGCGGCGCGCATTGGGGGCCAAAAATGCGCGCCGGCGGGGGAGAATTCATGGGTGATTTAGCCACGGCAATGCGTCCCTTCAGGCGCGCGACGGCGGTCGTGGCGATCCTGTCCATGATGCTCGGCGCCTGCGTCACGACCAACAACCAGGAAGATCCTACGAGCCTGACGCCGGCCGAGAAGGCGCTGCGCGCCAAGACCGAGGACCAGCGCAAGTCGGACAGTGCCGTGACCGGTGCCGTCGCCGGAATGGTGGCAGGAGCGCTGCTCGGCGCCCTGCTCGGCGGTCGCAACGCGGCCGCGGGCGCGCTGATCGGGGCGGCGGCCGGCGGCCTGGCCGGCGGAGCGATCGGTTACGGCTATGGCTCCTACACGAACGCGCGGGTCCGCAGCTACTCGAATGCCGAGGCGCGCGCCAAGGGGATCACGCAAAGCGCGAACAACACGCTCACCTACTATAATCAGGTGAACGCATCGGCCCGCACGATCCTGACGGAGCAGGAAGCAAAAGTCGCCAAACTGAACGAAGACTACAGGAGCCGCACGATCACCAAGGAGCAATTCCAGAAGTCGTTGGCGTCGGCGAACAACAACGAGGCCAACCTCAAGCAGCAGCTCGATGGACTCGACACCCAGCTCAATTCCATGAAGACCGATCCGCAGGTGGCTCGGCTCGGCCAGCAGATCCAGCAGCTCCAGCAACAGCGCGATTCGCTTAAGGAGACCTACGATCGCCTGCTGCAGATCTACGGCACCGTGCCGGCCGAGATCCGCGTGAGCAACGTCAAGACGGCGGCTGTCTCGAAATAGGCTTGCAATGATGAAGTTCCAGCGATTCCTTTCGACGATCAGGATGGCGGTGAGAGCCGCTGTGGTCGGCACGCTGGCCCTCGGTGCGGCCGGTTGCGCCGGCGGCCCCTGTACCGGCAACCCGCTGACCGACAATATTTCCTGCGTCCAGAGCGGCATCAACACCGGGCAATACCAGCGCCGGGTCGAGGAGAGGCAGACCGAGGCCCAGGAAAAGCAGCGCCAGGCCGAGGCGGCGAAGGCGGAGAACGAGCGCCTTCAGGGTCAGATCGCCGACGCCAAGGTCCAGGAGCAGTCGCTGCGCGCCAAGCTTGCCGCCCAGCGCACCGAACTCGACCGGCTCGCCGACCAGATCAACCGCCAGGCCGGCCAGGGCCAGCTCTCACCGGGTGAATCGAGTCTGCGGCGGGCTCAGGTCGACTATCTGCGCCAACGCCAGGCGGCGCTGCAGCAGCAGGGCAGCGAAAATCGCGAGATGCAGCAGAAAGCCGCAGCGCTCCAGCGCGAGATCGACGAGCTGAAGGCGGCGCTGGAGAAGAGCAAGATTTAGCGGCCGTCCGCGCCGGCCTCGAGGTCGGCGCACGAAGTCGGTGCGCGAAAAACTCCAAATCTTGCACCGCGGCAGCAAGATGATGCGCTGGCAATAATCGGCGCAGTAGTCCTTATATTCCCCTGCCGGGAGGCAGGGGATTTGGGGATTTGGTTATAAATCCGCTTTTGGCAATCACGATGCTGGTGTTCGGTACGTTTGCCGGCGTGGTCGGCTGGCGTCGCAGCACCAAGTACGTTTATCGCCGCTCGGTATACTCGCCCGATATACCGGAAGGCGTCAGCCGCGCGGATCACGAGCGCGCCGTGCGTCGTCGCCGCAAGCGCTGGCGGCTCATCGTCACGGCCTTCTACGCGATCGTCGGCGCGCTACTCGGTGTGCTCTTCCTGATGCTCCTCGGCCGGCGCTGAGACAGGCGCCGGCGCGCCTTCACACGACGATGTGCTGCTGAGCGAGCCGCTGTCGTGCACGGTGAATGTCGCGGAAGAGGCGCATC
The DNA here is from genome assembly GCA_003153415.1 of Rhodospirillales bacterium. GTDB lineage: Bacteria > Pseudomonadota > Alphaproteobacteria > Reyranellales > Reyranellaceae > Reyranella. Next base: position 30,517 of record PLYQ01000282.1, read on the forward strand.
GGCCGGTCGAGCGACGCGAACGGCCTCAGTAGCGTGGCGAGATCCGACCGTTCGGAGCGTGCCACGATGGCGAAAGGGCCGAGCTTGCTGGGCCGCGGCGAGGCGTGCAGGCGCACGGCCAATGTCTTGACGTCAGCGTCGCTGAGGCCGGACGTGCCGTGCGTGGCATCGAAGATCTTGGCATAGGGCTGGGGGTGGGCCTTGACCACCGCATCGAGAAATTCCCTGATGTCCTTCAGCGTCACCACGCCTTCCGAAACGCCTACCACCGTCCGATCCAGGTGGGAAATCTTGCAATGAATCGTCATATCGTTTCCGCGGGCGGACTATGGAACGAAGCTCCGTTGTCCGACAAGATATGTCGGGGCGACGGTTTGACACGTCGATCAGCGAAGGAGACAGGCCATTGCGCAACATAGACCCTCAGGAATGGGAGGTGCGCTGCGATCTCGCGGCGGCTTATCGCCTGATCGCCCGCTTCGGCATGGATGATCTCATCTTCACCCACCTCTCGGCGCGACTTCCCGGCAAGGACCATCACTTCCTGCTCAACTCCTACGGCGATCTGTTCGACGAGATCACGGCCTCGAGCCTGGTCGCGGTCGATCCCGACGGCCACGCCATCGAAAAGGAGGAGGAGGCCAAGATCAACAACGCGGGCTTCACCATCCACTCCGCCGTGCACATGTCACGAGACAACGCCCAGTGCGTCATGCATTGCCACACCACGGCGAGCATGGCCGTGGCCGCGCAGGAGCAGGGGCTTCTGCCGTTGAACCAGATGTCGATGGAGTTCTACGGCCGCGTCGCCTACCACGATTACGAGGGCGTGGCGCTCGATCTCGACGAAAGGGAGCGACTGGTGCGCGACCTCGGGAGCAGGAACGCCATGATCCTGAGGCACCACGGCCTGCTCACCGTCGGCCGCACCGTCGCCGAGGCGTTCTATTACATGTATTACCTCGAGCAGGCCTGTCGCATCCAGATCGCGGCCACCCAAGGGGGCCAGAAGATCACGCTGCCGTCGGACAAGGTCGCCGAACACACCGCCGGCCAGTTCGAGCGCTTCGCCGCTGCCAGCCCCAAGGGCCAGCGGCCATGGACCGCGCTGCGCCGGCGGCTCGACAAGGAAAGTCCAGACTACGCGATGTAGGGGGCGACCTGAATGACAACGATCGACAAACTCTTCCCTTCCGCTTCGCTCTTCCAAATGCGGTAGGCGAGCAATGGCGCTGCCCGAAAGTCCCGTGCCCAATGCCATTCAGCAGAGCATCAAGCTCGGCCGGTATGGCGAGGCGGTGGATGCGCTGGCTGCACTGACGGCGCAGCGGCCGTCTGCGCCCCTCCTGATGGCCCAGGCGTCCGCGAACATGGGACTGGGCGATCCTCTCGCTGCAAAGGAGATCGCGCTCCGGCTGGTCGAAGCTGATCCGCAGCGGCTGGAGGCGCGTCTCTTGCTGGCCCGCATCCGGGCGGCGCTGGACGAACGCGCGGCAGCCCTTGCCGACTTCCGTACCGCCCTCGATCTCTCCGCCGCCACCGCCACAAGCCCGCCCGCTTCCATTCCAGCGCATCTGGCGCTGCACAATCTCGAGCAGCTTGCCTACCTGGAAGAGGTGCAGGGCCTTGCGCCCGGGACGCTGCTACGTGTTTCGGCCACGCAGCGCGAGGACGCCCGGCGGCAGCTCACCGAGGTGTTGGACAAGGCCGATGCCATCGTTCCCAGCGTGAAGCTCGGCGGCGACATTGGCCGGATCCTGGCAGAGCCGCCGCTCCTGCTGCACGACGAGCCGCCGCCGGCTGCCTGCCTCAACCCGAGGAACGACTGGGCGGCGACCGTACACAGCATTGCCAACGAAGGCGGAGTGGCCTGCGTCGACGGCCTGCTGAACCCGACGGCCCTGGCCCAATTGCAGCGCTTCTGCCTGCGCTCCACGGTGTGGCGCCGATCCTATCGGCATGGCTACCTTGGTGCGTTCGCCGAATTTGGTTTTTTCAATGCGCTCCTCCTGCAGATCGCGGCGGAACTGAAGGACGCCGTTCCGGACATGTGGGGCGAGCACCATCTGGCGCATTGGTGGTCCTTCGTTTATCAGCACCAGCGTCCCGGCACCGATATCCATGCCGACCAGTCCGATATCAGCCTAAATCTCTGGATCACGCCGGATGCCGCCAATCTGCAGCCCGGCTCGGGCGGCCTCGACATCTGGCACACCGCGGCCCCTGCCAACTGGACGTTCGACGACTACAACGCCGGCGGCTACGCGATTCGCGCTTATCTGAAGGAGGTCGGCGCCGAACGAACCTCCTATGCCCACCAGGAGAATCGCGCTCTGTTGTTCAACGGCGCCCTGTTCCACCAGACCGCCGCCAGTCGTTTCGCCGAAGGTTTCGAGAACAGACGGCGAAACATCACTTTCCTGTTCCGCCGAACAAGACGCCGCTGACTAGGGTGTATTCCGTTCCCCTGGTCTCACTTGGTCTCACCGATGTCTCACCGATGTCTCACTCGGGTGAGACATATCCGATGCTGATGGCATCGGTATTTTCCTCGATTTTGTCTCATTTCTCACCACCCCCCGGGGGGATGATGTCATCGCATTTACGGACGCGAACGATCGACGGTTAGACCTTGAAGGCCTGCCGCGCGAGGAGCTTCCAGCTTCCGCCCTGCTTCTGCCAGACCTGCAAGACGCCGATCTTCGACACGTTCCACTTGCCGTCGCCGGTGCCGCTCTCGCTCGCCCAGGCGTGGCGCACGATGGCGTCGTTGCCGGCGACCGCGATGGTCTGGTTGGTGAGCTCGATCGACTTGTAGATCGTCTTCTTGCTCACGATGACATCGACGAACACCGTCTTGTCCTGGAGCGTGCCGCTTGAATGGCCGTAGCTCAGCTGGTCGGCGACCAGCGATTCGAGCTTGGCTTTGTCGGCAGCGAGCATGGCCTTGGTGAGGGACGCGACGGCTTCGGCGACCGCGGCAGCGTCGGCTGATTCGGCAAACGCGGGTGAACTGGCAAGGGCTGACACGCCGGATGCAAGGAGCGCGGCGGCGGCGAGTTGGCGGCGGCTGATGGTCATTGGTTTCCTCCGGGTTCTCCCAACTGCGTGGGATGGGCGCCAACGCTACACCCGGCTCGAAGGGCGCGAAAGATCGGGTATGATCGGGCATAGGGAGGCCGCGATGGACATTGCATTCAAGGTGAATGGTGAGGCACGGCAGGTCGGCGTGCCGCAAACGGCGTCTTTGCTGGAGGTCCTGCGCAACCATCTGGGCCTCATGGGCACGCGCTATGGCTGCGGCCTCGAACAGTGCGGCTGCTGCATGGTGCTGGTCGACGGCGAGCCCGCCTATGCCTGCACCCGCGAGGTCGGCACGGTCGCCGGCCGTAACGTAACGACGATCGAAGGGCTCGGCAGCCAGGCCAAACCGCATCCGCTGCAGCAGGCCTTCCTCGACGAGCAGGCAGGTCAATGCGGCTACTGCCTCTCGGGGATCCTGATCTCGGCCAAGGCGCTGCTCGACCGCACTCCCAATCCGACGCGTGCCGAGGTCGTGGCGGCACTCGACAAGCATCTCTGCCGCTGCGGCGCCCACCAGCGCATCCTGCGCGCCGTAGAACGCGCGGCGGTGAAGCTGCGCAACGCGCCTGTCGGCGCCAGGAGAGCGACATGACCGCGCCCGCGCTGCCGGCGAGCCTGGTCGAGAACCCCCGTCTCGACCGCTGGATCGCCTTCCAGCCCGACCGCACCGTGCGCATCGCCACCGGCAAGGTCGAAATCGGCCAGGGAGTCGTGACGGCCATCGGCCAGATCGCCGCCGACGAGCTCGACCTGCCGCTCGACCGCGTCGCCGTGCTGTCGGGCAGCACAACGTATGGACCCGACGAGCTCTACACGACCTCGTCGCTCTCGATCATGGTGTCGGGCGGCTCGGTCCGGCTGGTCTGTGCCGAGGTGCGCGCCAAGGCGTTGGAGCGCGCGGCGCTCAGACTGAACTGCAGCCCCGACGATCTCACCGTGGCCGACGGCCAGTTTCTGCAGAACGGCCAGGCGACGGGGCAGGACTATTGGACGGTGGCAGGCGAGATCGACCTCAGCCAGGCGGTCACCGGCAGCGTGAAGCCCAAGCCTGCCGCGTCCTACAAGCTGGTCGGCCAATCCGTGCCGCGCATCGACCTGCCGGCCAAGGTGAGTGGTGCGGCTTACCTGCACGACGTGCTGCCGGCCGACGTGTTGCATGCCCGCACGCTCCGCCAACCGAGCCGCGGCGCCACGCTCGCCGCGCTCGACGAGGCTGCCATTCGCCGAGCCGCGAAGGGCGAGCTGCAGATCGTGCGCGAGGCCAACTTCGTGGCCTTCGTCAGCCCGGTCGAAAGCGTGGCAGAGGCCGCCGCCGCTGCGGCGCCGCAACACGTGAAATGGAACAACGTGCGGCGCATCGAGCCGGCGGCGCAGGAAGCTGCCTGGCTCAAGGGCCAGCCCGCCGAGGATCGCCGGCTTGGCGCGCCCGAACCCGCGACCAAACCCAAGCGTCTCGTCGAGATAACCGTGTCCCGGCCCTACGTCGCGCACGCCTCCATGGGGCCGTCCTGCGCGCTGGCCGAGTTCCGCGATGGAAATCTCAGCGTGCGCTCGCACGGCCAGGGCATGCATCCCTTGCGCAAGAACCTCAGCGTCGCACTCGGCCTGCCGATCGAGCGGATCACGGCGGATCACCTGCATGGGCCCGGCTGTTACGGCCACAACGGTGCCGACGACGCTGCACTCGACGCCTCGCTGATCGCGATGAAGATCCCTGGCCGCTGCATTCGCCTGCAATGGCGTCGCGAGGAGGAGTTCGGGTTCGAACCGGTGGGACCGGCAATGCTGGTGACCCTGCATGTCGACCTGGACGAGCGCGGCCGGCCAGCCGACTGGACGACCGAGATCTGGAGCGCCACCCATGTTCAGCGGCCGGGCGGCGGCAGTGGCTACTTGCTCGCGACCGAGGCGCTGGCCAACCCGCCGCCCGAGGTGAAGCCGACCGATCCGCCGGTCGAGCGCGGCGGCGGCGGCACGCGCAACGCCATCCCGCTCTACGACGTGCCGGCGCACCGCATCCTGCATCACCTGGTGCAACGCCCGCCGGTCCGCACCTCGGCGCTGCGCGGGCTGGGCGCGCTGCCCAACGTCTATGCCGTCGAGTCGATGATGGATGAGCTCGCGTCGCGCGCTGGCGAGGATCCCGTGGCTTATCGCCTGTCGATCCTGTCGGAGCCGCGGGCGCGCAAGCTGATCGAGCTGGTGGCCCAACGTTCGAACTGGAAAGCGCGCGGACCGGCCGGCACGGGCAAGGGGCTGGGGATCGGCTTTGCCCGCTACAAGAACAGCGCGGCCTACGCCGCGGTGGTCGCATCGGTCACCGTCAGCGAGAGCGTTGCCGTCGATCGCGTGTGGTGCGTCGCCGATGCCGGCCTCGTGGTCAATCCCGACGGGGCGCGCAACCAGCTCGAGGGCGGCATCATCCAGGCGCTGAGCTGGACGCTCAAGGAACAGGTGAAGCTCGACAGCGAAGGCATCGCCTCGCGCGACTGGGACAGCTACCCGATCCTGCGTTTCAGCGAGGTGCCCGACATCCATGCCGAACTGGTCGACGGGGCGGGCAACCCCTCGCTTGGCGTCGGCGAGTGCTCGGTGGGGCCAACGGCGGCTGCTGTCGGCAACGCCGTCGCCTATGCACTCGGTGTGCGCATCCACGACATGCCGCTCAGCCGCGAACGCATCATGGCGGCGCTGCTGAAAGTCTAGCTCAAGACGAGAGTGCTCGGTAATATGCTGAAATGGCAACGCGACAATCGGAGGGACCGATGTGCACGAATTGTGATCTGCAGGAACTTTCTCGCCGGAAGTTGTTCGGGCTGGGTGGGCTGGCGTTCGTGAGTGCTCTTACGGCGGGTCGTCTCGCCCACGCTGCCGATGGCCCGACGACCACGGTGACCATCGACGAAGCGATCGTGAAGCTGAAAGCCGGTAACGACAAGTACGTGCAGGCCCCCGAGGTCTGCGCCCGCGATCTGAAAGCCAGTCGCGAGCATGTTGCGAACCTGCAGACCCCCTGGGTGACCGTCCTGAGTTGCTCGGACAGCCGGGTGCCGCCCGAGCTCTTGTTCGGCGGACTGGGCGTCGGCGAGCTTTTCGTGGCACGCAACGCCGGCAACATCGTCGATATGGCCACGATGGGTACGATCGAATACGGGGCGGCGGTTCTCAAGACTCCCGTCATTCTGGTGATGGGCCACGAACGCTGCGGCGCTGTTATTGCGGCCTGCGAGATCGTCGAGAAGAAGACCACGTTTCCCGGATCGATCGGCAAGATGGTTGAAGCCATCGTCCCCGCCGCGCGCGGCGTGGAGAAGGCGCCAGGGAACTTCGTCGACAACACCGTGCGCGCAAACGCCNNGGGAAGGTCAAGGTGATCGCCGCCCGCTACGATCTCGACGACGGGCGCGTCGAGTATCTCACCTGAGGCGGTACGCCCGCGATAGCCGGGCTGGGGCGTGAACTCATTAGCGCGCAGCCATAGCCCGACCGACGCAAGTTGTTTGAGGGCGACGTAAGTTGCGGGCGTCGCCGTCGAAGGTCCGACATGGGGCGTTATCCGGAAACTGATTGCTCGGCCCGAGCATTTCCGCGTTTGACCGAGGCTGTGTAAAAACGTCAGTTCGAGCGCGGCGTGGGGTTTGGCCGGGCGCAGATTTCCGGTGGTGGGATTTGGTGATATTGCCAGGCGCGATGAAACTTGGGGCTTTGTCTCAGATCCGCATCGCCTGCATCAGGGGTTGGGCGCCGAGGATGGCGATCACCCGCTTCAGATTGTAGGCCAGNNGAAGTGGGTGGCGCCCATCCAGGCCTTGAGCGTGCCGAAGGCATGTTCGACGGTGGCGCGGCGGATGCGCATGGCATGGGGCGTGCGGTCGAGCCGATCCTGCATGGCGTCGATCACGGCTTCATGCTCCCAACGCTTGATACGGCGCTCCTTGCCGGTCGTGCATTGGGGCTTCAGCGGACAGTCGCTACACTTGGTCGTCCAGTAGATGTGCAAGGTCATCCCGTCTTCCACCGAGGTGGAGTGCCGGGTCAGACGTTCACTGGCCGGGCAGCGATAGACGTCGTCGTCAGCGACGTAGACGAAGTCCTGCTTGCCGAACCGGCCCTTGGCCTTTGCCCCTGAAGTGAGCGGCTTGGGGACGTAGGGCGTGACGCCAAGCGGTTCGCAGGCCAGGACTTCCTCGCCGCTGAAGTAGCCGCGGTCGGCCAGCACATC
>PLYQ01000034.1:0-6859 GCA_003153415.1 Rhodospirillales bacterium
CGGCCGAGGATGTGCTTGCCGGAGAGGATCACCCGGCCGAACAGGTCGAAGTCGTCGTTGAAGGCGAGATCCTCGTCCCACGGCAGGCCGTCGAAAAGCTTGCGCGGCCATAGGATGGACGAGTGAGTGAGGGTGCGTTGAGCACTGGGCTCGAGGAGCTCGGCAAGCGTCTCGGTATCGGTCCGGCTCGACGCCGCGCAAAAGACCGGTGCCAGCGTGACCACGCCGCCTTCGATCGCGAAGTCGCGCAGCCGCCCCGAAACGAGCGTATCGGGCGGTGCCGCAAGCGTGGCGGCCAGAAGCTCCTCAAGGTGTCGGGGATGCATCAGGTCGTCGTCGTCCCAGAAGAACGCCCAATCGCCGGTGGCCAGAGTGAGGCCTGCGTTGCGCGACGCGCTCGGTCCGCGGGCGACCGGGTGGCGGACGACCTTCACCTCGGGGAACTCGCTAGCCAGCACGGCGGCCGTATCGTCGGTCGAGCCCTCGTCGACCACGATCAGTTCCTTGTCAGGCCAGGTCTGGGCGCGCGCGCAGCGAAGGGTCGACCGCAAAAGGGAAGATCTGTCGCGAGTCGAAACGATGATGCTGATCTTGTTGGCCATTGATTAGGCTCGATTGTGGTGGCCGCGACGTGGCAATATGGGGCCTCAGGAGGAACGAGTCATGCAAGGATCTTTGCGCGGCAACGCCGGTCCCCGCTACCGCCACGTCGGTGACGAAAGCGCGCCTTACGAGACCATCAGCGTCGACAAGCTGACGCCGATCATCGGCGCGGAGATCGACGGCATCGACTTGAGCCAGCCACTGTCCAACCGCCAGCAGGATGAGGTCCATCGCGCGCTGGCCGAAAATTTGGTGATTTTCTTCCGCGACCAGCACATCACGCTCGACCAGCACGTGGCCTTCGGCCGGTTGTTCGGCGAGCTGCATGTCCATCCCGCTGCGCCGCACGAGCCCGGCCGGCCCGAGCTGATGATTATCCATGCCGACAAGGACTCGCCGCGCGCCAACGGCGAGGGCTGGCACACCGACGTGAGCTGCGACATCGAACCGCCGATGGGCAGCATCCTCTATATCAAGACCTGCCCGCCCAAGGGCGGCGACACGCTGTTCGCCTCGATGTACGCGGCCTACGATTCGCTGTCGGACCGCATGAAGGCCTATCTCGAAGGCATGACCGCTATCCACGACGGCGAGTCGGTCTATCGCGGCCTCTACAAGAACTTCGGCGTGGCCGAAAAGGAACAGTATCCGCGGGCCGAGCATCCGGTGATCCGGACCCATCCGGTGACCGGCAAGAAGGCGCTCTATGTCAATCGTGGCTTCACCCGTGGGCTGCGGGGCGTGCCGCGCGACGAGAGCGACGGCATCCTGCGCTATCTTTACGAGCACATCGAGAACCCGTTGTTTCAGTGCCGCTTCCGCTGGCGCGAGAATTCAATCGCCTTCTGGGACAATCGCTGCGTCCAGCACCGCGCCATGTGGGATTACTGGCCGCACACCCGCAGCGGCAATCGCGTCACGGTGGCGGGCGACAAGCCCTTCTGACCGTCGAGCGTGCTCGTCATCTTCGATTGTGACGGCGTGCTGGTCGACAGCGAGCCGCTCGCCAACACGAGCTTTTCGCGCGCGCTCAAGGCGCAGGGACTCGACTGGAGCGTCGCGGAGACGATGCGCCGCCTGATGGGGCGCTCGCTGAAATCCGCTGTCGAGATTTGTGAGGCCGAACTCCACGCTAAGCTGCCCGACGATTTCCTGGAGAAGATGCAGGCCCGGACCTACCAGAGCTTTCGTGACGCTCCGCTTCAGCCCGTTGCGGGTGTCAAGGACGCGGTATTGGCTCTGCAGAAAGCGGGAACCGACACCTGCGTGGCAAGCTCGGGCGCGCTGGAGAAGATGCGATTCACATTGGGCCTTACGGGTCTGTGGGGCCTGTTCGGCGGCCGCATCTTTAGCTCGAGCCAAGTCCCGCGCGGCAAGCCGTTCCCCGACCTCTTTCTTCACGCGGCGCTCGCGATGAACGTGCAGCCGTTCAACTGCGTGGTCGTCGAGGACTCCGTGCCCGGCGTCCAGGCCGCCCGCGCCGCCGGCATGCGGGCGCTGGCCTATGCTGGAGCGCCCTATGCCGACCGCGATGGACTGGGTGCGGCCGGTGGATTCTTGTTCAACGACATGAAGCAGCTTCCCGATCTGGTGCTGCAATGACCGGCTCATGGTCCATGGGCGCGGCCAAACCCGAGCGCGTGATCGTGGTCGGTGCCGGCATGGCGGGACTGGTGGCCGCGCGGTTGCTGCAGGATTCAGGGTTCGCGGTGACCGTCCTGGAAGCGCGCAACCGCTTGGGCGGCCGCACCTGGACTGACAATTCGCTCGGTGCGCCGCTCGACTTAGGCGGTTCGTGGGTACACGGCGTCGAGGGCAATCCGCTGACCTTGTGGTGCGACAAGCTCGGCGTTGAGCTTGTCGAATCGCAGGGCGAGCGCCTGCTACTCGACAAGCGCGCGACGGCGCCGACGCGCGAGGGCCAGCGCAAGCGCGCCGTACTGGGACGTGCCGCTTTCAAGACGGCCATCGAATGGGCAAGCTGGAAGAGCAAGGTCATGACCGCGGTCAACGGGCCGCGCTCGATCTCGGTCAAACAGGCGGTCGATCCGCTGCTTCGCGCGTCGTGGCTGCCGGAAGTCGATAAGCTCGTGATCGCGACCTTCGTGGAGATGAGCGAAGGCGTGCAGGGCGCGCCCTACGACGCCGTGTCGGTAGAGGAATGGTTCCCGGCCGAGGGACTCGAGCGCAACGCCCAGCCGAGAGGTGGCTTTCATCGGTTGCTCGAGGATGGCGCGCGCGGGCTCAACGTCCGCTTCGCTGCGCCTGTGCAACGCATCGCCTGGAGCGGGTCGGGTGTCAGGGCGATCCTGCAAAGTGGCGAGACGATCGAGGCCGACCGCGCGCTGATTACGGTGCCGCTCGGGCTGCTGCGGGCCGGTCTGCCGACGCTCGACCCGCTGCCGCCCGAGGATCAGCAGATTGCGATCGGCCGGTTGGGTTATGGCGCGGGCGTGCTGGGCAAGATTTATCTGCGTTTTCCGCGCCGCTTCTGGTCCGAGCATCCGAAATGGTTCGGCCGCCTGCCCGACGCGCCGGACCGGCGCGGCACCTTTAATACCTGGGTGAGCCATCTCGGCGAGACCGGCCTGCCGATCCTGTTGAGCTTTTCCAACGGCGCCACCGCCGCGCGCCTCGATCGCTCGGCAAGCGACACGGAGGTCAAGGATGTGGCGATGGCGTCGCTGCGCAAGATGTTCGACGACGTTCCCGAGCCCGACGCCATGCTGTTTCCGCGCTGGCTCTCCGATCCCTGGTCACTCGGCGGCTATTCCTATCCCGGCGTCGGTAGTGCGCCGGAGGACCGCGAGATCCATGCCCGGCCGCTCGGCGGGCGCGTCTTTTTCGCCGGCGAGGCGACCGAGCCGGTCGAATATGGCACGGTGCATGCGGCGCTGTGGTCGGGCGAGCAGACCGCCGAGGCGATCTTCGAGGCCGCGACCGGCGTCGCGGCCTCGCGTGACAACCGGCCATGGGCCGGCGCGCGGCTGGGTGCCGGCCGGCACAATGAGGCGTAGACTGGCACCATGACCCTCAACACAGTCTTCCTCGTTCTGGTGATCGTGTCCGGCCTGTCGACGCTCGGCGTGCTGTTCGCCGGATTGATCTCCATGGCCCGCGGGCCTGTCGACAGCGTCGAACGCGCGCGCGGCAGCAACAAGCTGATGTGGTGGCGCGTGCGGATGCAGTTCCTCACGCTCGTCCTGATCCTGCTGTGGTGGATGACCAAGAGCTGACGCGATGGTCAAGCTGACGCGCATCTACACAAGGGGCGGCGACAAGGGCAAAACCTCGCTCGGTCGCGGCGAGCGGGTCGCCAAGCACGATCTGCGCGTCGAGGCCTACGGCACCGTCGATGAGGCCAATGCGATCGTCGGTCTGGCGCGCACCGCCATCGCCCGCGCCGGCAAATCCGACGTGTTGAAGCAAGCCGACGCCATGCTGGCCCGCATCCAGAACGACTTGTTCGATCTCGGCGCCGATCTCTGCACGATCAAAGCCAAGCGCGGCCAAGCGGCGCTCAGGATTGTTGCCTCGCAAGTCGAGCGACTGGAGCACGAGATCGACGCCGTGAACGGCGAGTTGAGGCCGCTCAACTCTTTCATCCTGCCGGGCGGTGGTGAGGCCGCTGCCTTGCTGCATCTCGCCCGCACCGTTTCGCGCCGGGCGGAGCGGCGCATGACGGCGCTTGCCGCCAAGCGGCCGGTCAATGCCGAGGCGATCAAATACATCAACCGCCTGTCCGACCACCTATTCGTGCTCTCCCGGCGGCTCAACGACAACGGAGCTGCGGATGTTCTGTGGGTGCCCGGCGGGACGCGGTGAGCCGCCTAAGATATTGAAACATATAAGTAAAATCTTTCGCCCTGCGATTTTGTGCAGTGCGCCATAGCCTTGACATGATCGGCTGAACACCCCTACACGAAAACCCCTTCGTCGGGCGGGGACCCGGCGCAACTCACCATAGGCGTAAACGCGATGAAAGTGCTCGTCGGGGTCAAGCGGGTCATCGACTACAACGTCAAGATCCGCGTCAAGGCTGACAACACCGGCGTCGAGACGGCGAACGTGAAGATGTCGATGAACCCCTTCGATGAGATCGCCGTGGAAGAGGCGATTCGCATGAGAGAGAAGGGGATCGCCACCGAAGTCATCGCCTTTTCCGCCGGTCCCGCGCAGTGCCAAGAGACGATCCGCACGGCGCTGGCCATGGGTGCGGACCGCGGCGTCCATGTGCAGACCGACGTCGAACTGCAGCCGCTCGCCGTCGCCAAGTTGATGAAGGCGGTGGTCGACAAGGAACAGCCCGGCCTGGTGATCGTCGGCAAGCAGGCGATCGACGACGACTCCAACCAAACCGGCCAGATGCTGGCCGCCCTGCTCGGCTGGTCGCAGGGCACCTTCGCCAACAAGCTGCATGTCGCCGACGGTTCGGCCGAGGTCAAGCGCGAGGTCGACGGCGGTCTGGAGAACATCAAGATCAAGCTGCCGGCGGTGATCACTACCGACCTGCGTCTCAACGAGCCGCGCTACGCCTCGCTGCCCAACATCATGAAGGCCAAGAAAAAGCCGATCGAAGTGCTGGCGCCCGATGCGCTGGGCGTCGACGTGACGCCGCGGCTGAAGACGCTCAAGGTCGAGGAGCCGCCCAAGCGCAAGTCCGGCATCAAAGTCAAGACGGTGGCCGAGCTGGTCGACAAGCTGAAGAACGAAGCGGGAGTAATCTGACATGGCCGTTCTCGTTGTCGCCGCGCATGACGGCAAGACCGTTCGCGCCAATGTCGCCAATGCCGTGGCCGCCGCCGCGCAGATGGGCTCCGACGTCACCGTGCTGGTCGCCGGCAAGGATTGCGGCGACGCCGCCAAGTCGGCGGCCGCCATTCCGGGCGTCGTCAAGGTGCTGCAGGCCGAGGACGCGGCCTACGCCAACTGGCTGGCCGAGGACATTGCGCCGCTGGTCGTCAAACTCGCGGCCAACTACAGCCACGTCGTGATGGCAGCCGATTCGGTGGGCAAGAACGTGGCACCGCGGGTCGCGGCCCTGCTCGACGTCGGCCAGGTTTCCGAGGCGATCAAGGTCGTCTCGCCCGACACTTTCGTGCGCCCGATCTATGCCGGCAACGCGATGGCCACCGTGCAATCTGCCGACAAGATCAAGGTCGTCACCATCCGCCCGACCAACTTCAAGGCGGCCACCGGTAGCGGAACCGCCGCGATTGAGCAGATCGGCGGCGAGGGCGCCAAGGGCCTTTCTTCTTATGTCGGCGCCGAGCTCTCCAAGAGCGAGCGGCCGGAACTCACGTCAGCGAAGATCGTCGTCTCCGGCGGACGAGGTCTCGCAAGCGGCGAGAACTTCAAGATGCTCGAGGCTTTGGCGGACAAGCTGGGTGCCGGTTTGGGCGCGAGTCGCGCCGCGGTCGATGCCGGCTATGTGCCGAACGACTACCAGGTCGGCCAGACCGGCAAGGTCGTGGCGCCCGACCTCTACATCGCCATCGGCATTTCCGGCGCCATCCAGCATCTCGCCGGCATGAAGGACAGCAAGACCATCGTGGCGATCAACAAGGACGAGGAAGCACCGATCTTCCAGGTGGCCGACTACGGCATCGTCGGAGATCTCTTCAAGATCGTCCCCGAACTGACCGCCGCGGTCGAGAAAAAGTAGAGTAACCCTCAGAGGTACCCATCATGATCAAGCGCATCGGCGTCATCGGTGCCGGCCAGATGGGCAGCGGCATCGCCCATGTTTGCGCCCTCAAGGGCTTCGAGATCCGCATGGCCGATCTCGACCAGGCTCATCTCGACGCTGGCATCGATGCCATAGGCCACAACATGGACCGCCAGATCGGTCGCGGCATGATCCGGCCCGAGGACAAGGATGCCGCGCTGAAGCGCATTACCACCGGGGTCGACTACAAGCAGTTCGCCGATTGCGACCTGATCGTCGAGGCCGCGACCGAAAACGAGTCGGTGAAGCGCGAGATCTTCAAGAAGGTCTGCGTCGGCCTGCCACCCAATGTGCTTTTGGCCACCAACACCTCGTCGATTTCGGTGACGCGTCTGGCCTCGGTGACCGACCGGCCGGGCAAGTTCATGGGCATGCATTTCATGAACCCCGTGCCGATGATGGGGCTGGTCGAGCTGATCCGCGGCATCGCCACGGAAGAGGAGACCTTCCGCACCGTGCGCGACGTGGTGGTGAAGCTCGAGAAGAAGCCGGTCAATGCCGAGGACTTCCCCGCCTTCATCGTCAACC
>PLYQ01000034.1:6916-7448 GCA_003153415.1 Rhodospirillales bacterium
GCAAGGTCAAGCGCGGCTTCTACGATTACTCAGGCGAGCGCCCGGTCCCGACCCGCTGATCGTGAAGAGGAAGCCCACGCTGGTCGGCATCCTGCTGCTGACCGTCCTGCCACTGGCGTCGGCTGGCTGAGGGCGATCGCACCGCCACCGTCCACGTCGTCCCCCTGAGCGACGAGGTCTCTCAGCTCTATGTCGGCGGCACCGCCGGCCCGAACGAGACGCCCACGACGTCGCAGGTGATAGCCGCGATCATGCGGGTCTGCAGCGAGATGCAGAAGAGCTGCTCGATCGGCAACTATGTGGTTACTTTTTAATACCACGGTATCTTAATACCGCGTGGTGGGTGGCGCTGGATTCTGGACGATTCGCCTCAAACCCTTATGCCATCGGTATCGGAGGCGTCCAGACCAGTCTGGACGATTCGGGACGGCTAGCCCGTCATCTCACCTCATTCCGAGGAACCGCTCCGCCGTCAGCCAGCGCACGCCGTCGGCCAGAGCGGGCGCCAGCGGCGCCAGGTTCTCCTCCAGCT
>PLYQ01000304.1 GCA_003153415.1 Rhodospirillales bacterium
TACGCGCGGTCACGCATCGGCAGGAAGGTGTCGTTACCCTCGGTGGACTTCTTCGGCCCCGTGATGAAGCAGTCGTGGTGGGGCTTCCTGAGGTCCACATGCTGGTGATCGCCGATCTCCTCGTCGTCCTCGGGCCCGTCGATCACGCGCCAGACACCGTATTCCGGTTTGGCATGGACCAGCTTCTTGATGTCGTCGCCAGTAATGGTCGGGTGCGGCCATTCGAACGGCTTGTGGTCAATCGTGATCTTAAACTTGTGGTGATGATGCTCATGGTGGTCATGATGATGATGATCGCCATGATGGTGATGCTGAAGCGCATCTGGCCGTTCAGGAGAGCGAAGAGATAGGCGTGCAGATGGACGTGCACGAATTCATGGGTCAGCGTGGTGCGCAGGCGATTTTGGTGCTTGTGCACATATTCGGAGATAAGGACCCGAGGTTTACCTGCACGAGCAAAGATCGTGACGCCCTCGACGCCGGGGCCGTACTTCGTCAGATCGGCGTAGAGGTCGAGATCTTTAACATGTTCTTCGATCAGGGTCGTCAGGTCATCCGTCTGGATCGGAAACTCTATCTCGCCTTGCTTCTTGCGAAGAAAATCGGTGACAATTTTCTCAAAAATGCTGTCGAGCTCGCGCGGCTCGTAGTGCGGCCGTTCGCCGAAACCATGCATCGTATCGCGAACGACTTTCACCACAGCTTTACCCTTTTTTTAAGGCCCTTCGAAAGGCAACGAATGCTTGGTCTACTTGCTCAGGCTTTGCGCGCCGTACATCCTTTAGATCTTGTTGGGTCAGCACGCCGGATAAGCCGAAAAGGATGTTCTCTCCGATGCTAAGGGCTTTTGCGAATTGGCGAATCATATGGTCGGACGATGGGCTGCGGCGATCATGTTCTATGTCGTTAAGGTACTGAGGCGTAATCGGCTGCCCGTCTTCCTTGATGATCTTGGTCGCCAACTCTTTCTGGCTCATCGATTTGACCTTGCGGCCCGACGCGATGGCTCCTCCGAATGACGACATATCCAATTCCATGATGCCTCCGTTGTCAACTGCCTATCAGCGGATTAGCGGATCAGAGTTTGATCGTCAATAGAAGTTTATACGGATTCACGTATTTTATGTCCTTATGCGCTTTAACGTATGCGATCCGCTTTTATACGCCGATCCGCATATTGATCCTTAATACGAATAAGCGTATATTCCTAAAAATGGACTTAATCGCAAGAAATACCAAGCAATTAGGGGCTGCCATCCGGCGCAATCGGAAAAAGCAAACCCTTACCCAAAGCGCCTTGGCTGAGCGCATGCACACACGGCAAGCGACCATCTCGACCCTTGAGAAGGGCGAAGCTGCACTCAGTACCTTTATCGATGCCCTCACGGCGCTCAACCTCGAGATGGTCATCCGGCCCCGCTCTAAGGCGTCTATCCAAGACTTTCTTGAGGACACGACTTAATGGCGCGACGCCGCACGCGAATACCCCTCAACGTTTACTTGAATGGGAAGCTGATCGGACAGCTTCGGCGAGAAGGAAGCGGAGCGATCGACTTCCAATACGAACTGGCATGGCTGGAATGGGACAATGCGATACCGGTATCCCTCTCCCTGCCGCTGCGCGAAGACCACTATATCGGCGAACCTGTCATCGCCGTCTTCGATAATCTTCTTCCCGACAATCAGGATATTCGCCGCCGCATCGCCGAACGGTCTCAGGCGGAAGGAACTGACGCCTATAGTCTGCTATCGGCAATTGGTCGCGATTGCGTCGGGGCACTACAATTTCTGCCCGAAGGCAGCTCGCCTGAACCAAGTGGAACGATCAAAGCCGCGCGACTTTCCGACAAGGAGGTGGCAAAACTCCTCGGGGATTTGACGCGCAGTCCTCTCGGCATCGGTGACGACAAAGAGTTCCGTATCTCGCTGGCGGGCACCCAGGAAAAGACTGCGCTGCTCTTCTGGAAGAATGCCTGGCATATGCCGCATGGCACGACGCCGACAACCCATATTTTTAAACCTCAGATCGGCAAACTGTCGAGCGGCATTGATCTCTCGCAGAGTGTCGAGAACGAGCATTTCTGCATGCGTCTGGTCGAGGCGCTTGGCCTGCCCGTCGCCCGCTCCGAGATCAAAGAATTCGGTGGCAGCAACGTCCTCGTCGTCGAACGGTTTGACCGCTTATGGACGAAGGACAAGCGTCTTCTAAGAATTCCACAGGAAGACTGCTGCCAAGCGCTGGGCGTACTGCCAACAAAAAAAAACGAAGCCGAGGGCGGCCCTGGCATTCGCGCTATCGTAGACTTATTGAAAGGCAGCGATACGCCGACAAGCGATCAGCGACGTTTTCTCAAAGCGCAAATTGTGTTTTGGCTGCTCGCGGCCACAGATGGGCACGCGAAGAATTTCAGCCTTCAGCTCGCGCCGGAAGGCCGCTTCATGATGGCCCCCCTTTACGACATCGTTTCAACGCAGCCGTTGCTCGATGCGGGTCAGCTCTCGAAAAGGCAAATGAAACTCTCAATGGCCGTCGGCAGCAGCCGTCACTATGGCGAATATGCGGTTCACCCCCGGCACTATCTGCAAACAGCAAGTCTCTGCGGACTTCCCGATAAAACGATACGCGATATATTTGACGAGTTGGTCGCCGACGGCAACCGCGCAATCGACGAGACCATGTCCAGGCTGTCGCGTAAATTTCCTCAAAGACTCGCCGCATCGATTGCTAAAGGATTCAAGGGCAGGCTCGCGTTGATTGCTGAGATGAGCCAAAAGAACAAGAATTATTGAGGGCGATGCACTCTGCGAGCCTACTTTGCTCTCTGGTGCAATGGTATCTCGGCATTGCATCCTGTGATTGGCAAATCCATCCGTCGGGATTACTCGCGTCTATACATGTCGTACAGACCCTTGCAGGTCGTGGTGTTCAAGGTCTCCGATTCGTTCGGAACATGAAACCCACTCACAAGGGACCCAAAGTCGTGGAACTGGAGACCCTTCAACGTCGTACCAAGCGTGTACGAAAGAGTTCCAAGTCCATGCCAAACCAGTCTTGACGGCGATGGCGACGCAGACGGTGGAGCATCGGCCCGTTTTGGTGGTTCGAGGTTCGGCGGCTGTGGGCTCGGACGCGCCGACGGTTCGGGCTTCTGCGGCGCGAGCGCCGACGACGGTGGCGAAGCCGACGACGGAGCGGCAGCCTGGCTCGGTGCCTTGGGATGCGGCCGCTGCGGGCGCTGAGGCGTGGCCTGTTGCACTGGTTGCGGGTCTGAAGGCCGCGGCGACGGAAGCTCGGCGAGGCAGTCGATCTGTTCGCGGAGGATGCGCAACTCCAATTGGACTGCGACACTCTTGAGCAGGCGCTGCCTTTCGTCGTCTGCCTGCGCGGCTGTGGTGCTGGCGCTGCAAAACGCCCAGCCGACATGATGCCATGAGCCATATCCCGGCAGCACCAGTCCACAGGCGCGCAGCAGCAGGAACATTGCCGCGACAACGAATAGCGCGAAGGCGGCCCACAACAGCCATGTCAGGCGCGGCATCGGCAACGTTTGGCTCTCCGGAACACGACTGCGGGATTGCCGGACATGTTGGCAAATTAACCGGTGGGCGTCGACACTGCCGCGAAGCTTCCTTTAGGCGCGAGACGACGCGTCGCACGGCGCCCTAACGTCGACGAAAGACGAGCGAGAGATTGTTCGCCGGCATCTCCACGACTTCCGGAGATGTGAACCCATGCGCTTCGGCAAGCGACGTCACCGCCTCGAGATCGCGCACGCCCCAGGCGGCGTTGCGTCGCCTGAGATCGCGGTCGAACGCCTCGTTGCTGGGCGCGGTCGGCCGGCCGGTGCGGCGATAGGGACCGTAGAGATAAAGCACGCCGTCCCGCGGCAGCAGGCGCGCGGCGCCGGCGATGAGCCCGATCGCCGCATCCCAGGGCGCGATGTGAATCATGTTGAGGCAGACGACGGCGTCCGCCCGATCGATCGGCCAGGGTTGCGATGTAGCATCGAGAACCAGCGCCGGCCGCAGGTTGTCGCGGCCCGACGTGCTTGCCCAATCGTCGATGCTGGCGCGCGCCACCGGGTCGGGGTCACTGGGCTGGAAGACCAGGCCGGGCAACGCTTCGGCGAAATGCACGGCATGTTCGCCCGAGCCGCTGGCGATCTCGAGCACCGTTCCCTTGGCCGGCAGGTGCCGGCGCAACACCTCGAGGATGGGATCGCGGTTGCGCGCCGCCGCCGGCGCCTGGCGCCTCATTTTGAGTCCTGGATGGCCTGCCAGATGTGCGCCGGGCTTGCCGGCCCGGTGAACTCCCGGACGCCGAGCGGCGCCAGCGCATCGAGGACGGCATTGGCGATGGCGGGGAAGGCCGCGATGGCGCCGGCTTCGCCGCAGCCTTTGACACCCAGCGGATTGGTCGTGCAGCGCGTCGAATTGAAGCCCAGGTCAAACGACGGCAGGTCGTCGGCCCGCGGCATGGCGTAATCCATGAAAGTGCCGGCCACCATCTGCCCCGACTGCGGATCGTAGGTCGAATGTTCGAGCAGCGCCTGGCCGATGCCCTGCGCCATCGCGCCGTGCGCCTGGCCCGCTACGACCATGGGATTGACCAGCACGCCGTAGTCGTCGACGCCGACGTAACGGTCGAGCGTCACACGGCCCGTCTCGGCATCGATCTCGACCTCCACGACATGCGCGCCGTTGGGGAAGGTGAGGTGTTCGCGCTTCCAGAAATGATAGGTGTCGAGGGGCTTGCCCTTTTCCCGGCCGATCGCGGCTACCTCGAGAAGTCCGATGGCGCGGTCGGTGCCGGAGACGACGAACCGTCCGTCGTCGAACTTGATGTCGGCTTCGGCGGCCTCCAGTGCATCGGCCGCCAGCGCCGTGCCTTTCTTGATGATCTCGTCGGAGGCGCGCCACAT
>PLYQ01000118.1 GCA_003153415.1 Rhodospirillales bacterium
CTAGGCGGAGAAACCAGGGATCGCCTGTTGGAGCTCGCGCGGCGACGGCTTGAATCAATGGCATGCTCGGTCCGTGTCTGCAGGGGAGTTCTCCGGACGGGGTCCTTCCGGTGGCGAGTAGCGTCGTGTCAACCTCGATGGCGTCACTACCAATATTCAGCCGGGCAGCCGAAGTAGCGAACCGGTCAAGGCCGATGGGTCAAGAGCCATTACTCAGATTGTCGAAAACGGAAGCCTCTCAAGCGGCCGCAACAGCTAACCAGCCGGTGCAGGTGCCTTCGAAGTTTGCAGCTGGAGCAACGGCACTGCTGCATCGTTCGCCATGACCGCAGGGGATCGATCATCAACTCTTTGGTTCAAGTTCGTGCTCGCTTCGCGCCTTCCGGCTGGAACGCAGCCTAATCATCTTCGCCACCGCCGGCATGCGCCAGCTCAACTGTTGATTCGACCGATCGAATGGCGTCGGAGACGGAGCGCACCTCGCGATAGAAAGCAGCGAGCGAGAACGGCTTGTATACGACCCTGACCCCGGCCTCCTGCAAGTCGACGGCGAGGTCGCTTTCCTCCAGGTGGCCCGTGATCAGGATACATGCAATTGGACCGCCGGGACGCTCAATCGCCGAACGGAGCAGATCGATGCCGTTTCCATCCGGCATGCGTGCGTCCGTAATAAGAATGTCGATCGGCGCGGTGTGATCGTTTAGCGCCTGCACCGCCTGGCTGTACGACGCCGCCGTCACCACGACTTCACCGCGCCGACGAAGATAGCTCGACATCTCGGCAAGAAGCTCTGGCTCGTCATCGACGACGAGGAGGCGGGGTAAAAGGCTTGTTGTCACGTACTTGTTCCTCTCAAACTACGCGCTCTGCACAATGAGCTGGCCGTTCGGATCACGCCACTGGCCGACTAAAGGCTGGCACGGGCGTGGAATCGCCGCCGATAAACCGTTCTAGCAGGCGTAGCGGCACGGGCTTTTTGACGATTGCGAAGGTCGGTCTGTCACCGCCGATGCTCTTCAGTCGACTGCTCAGCCGCACAAGTTCGTCGTCGCCGGACATCAGCAGCCACATCGTGGCGGGAAACCGCGGCGCGTTGTTCATGCAGAAATTGAGGCCGTCGCCGTCGGGCAGATTGATGTCGGAAAGGACCGAGTCGGGGGTCATCGCCTCAAGCGCCACGGTCGCTTCGGCAAGCGTGCCGCAGCCAATGGGGAGATGGTGTCGGCGGATGAGAAACTCGACGATCTCGGCACGGAGGTCTACGTCATCTTCGATAATCAGGATTTTTGCAGACATTTGGCGGCCTTTGCCTTTGAAATATCCAGCCTAGAGGGTGTGGGAAATCTGGATCGCCGCCGGCGTGATGATCACGGCGAAGAGAACTGGGAGGAAGAACACGATCATCGGCACGGTAAGCTTCGGCGGCAGGGTCGCCGCCTTTTTCTCCGCCTCGCTCATGCGCATATCGCGATTTTCCTGCGCGAGGACACGAAGTGCGGGGCCGAGAGCAGTGCCGAATTTCTCGGCCTGGATGAGGCTGGTGACCACGGCCTTGACGCTGTCGAGGCCGGTGCGCAACGCGAGGTTCTCGTAGGCCTTGCGGCGCTCCGGCAGGTATGACAGCTCGGCGGTGGTCAGGCTGAGCTCGTCGGCCAGCATGGCGCATTGCAGGCCGATCTCTTCCGATACTTTCTGGAAGGCGCGCTCGACTCCCATGCCCGATTCCACGCATATCAGCAGAAGATCGAGCGCATCCGGCCAGGCGCGGCGGATGGCCTTCTGACGCTTGGCGATCTTGTTGCCGACGTAAAGCGCCGGCACGAAATAGCCGAGAAGCGCAGCGGCGGTGGCGATCGCGAATTTGACGAAGAACGGATAGGGCAGCGACAGGACCGCGAAAACGTAGAAAGCCGTCACGGCAAAGAGCGCGGGTGCCGTGAGCAAGCGGATGGCCAGGAACGTGACCACGGGACCCTGGCCGCGATAGCCAGCCATCCGCAGCTTCCGCACCACTTCACCGTCCTCGGCCTGATTGGCGAGATTCATCCGGTCGAAGATGTCCTTGAAGATCTGCTTCGGCCTGGTCGTCAACAGGTTCTGCGCCTTGCCACCCTGGAGTTTGGTCCGTTCGCGATTGCGGATGTCCTCGCGCTCGTCGGCGATCCGGCGCAGGCGGTCGCGGAAGCCGTTCGGCACGAAATAGGGCCAGCACACGACGACGATCGCGCCGAACACCGACACGGCTGCCATCGACGACACGATCAGATCGGTATTTGCTGCGAGGGCGGTGAGGAACATCCGATCGCCTCAGAAATCGAAATTGATCATCTGGCGCATCACCAGAATGCCAAGACCCATCCAAATGCCGCACACCGCAAGCACGAGATTGCCGGTCAAAGTCGTGAACAGGAGCCCGATATAGTCGGGGCTGGTGAAATAGAGGACGATGCCGACGACGATCGGCAGCGCACCAATGATGCCGGCGGATGCCTTTGCCTCGGCGCTCATCGCGGCTATTTTCGCCAGCATTTTCTTGCGCTGGCGCAGGCTCGTGGACAGGTTCGCGAGGGCTTCGGACAGGTTGCCGCCGGCGCGGGTCTGGACGGCGATGACGATAGCAAAAAAACTCGCCTCCGAAACCGGAATCCGGTCGGGCAGGCGCTGGACGGCGTCGCCCAGCGGCAAGCCGAGCGCCTGATCATCGACAAGCATCTTGAATTCGCCTTTCACCGGCTCCGGCGCCTCGGCCGCGACGATCTTCAAACAGTCGGCCAGCGGCACGCCCGACTTGATACCGCGCACAATGACGTCGATGGCATCGGGGAATGCCTTGCGGAAGCGCTCGAGCCGGCGCCGGCGCTTGGAGCCGACATAAAGATGCGGGAGCAACAGGCCACCGGACAGGCCGAAGCACATTGCCGGAAGCAGTCCGACCGCGCCCAGGATCGTCACGAACAGCACCCCTCCGACGATGGCGCAGGCGAAGAAGTAGCGCCGGCGCGTCCAGGCGATATCGGCCTGCCGCAGCCGCGTAGAGAGCGACGGCTTGTACCGCTTTTGCGTCTTGGCTTTTTGCAGTTCGTCGGCGTCGTGCAACGTGGCCTCGACCGAGCGTTTGCGTGTCTTCTCGCCGGAGCCATCGGCCAGCTGCCCCGTCACGCCGCGCGAGCCTGAGATCGTCTGGATCCGGCGGTCAAGCGGCGAGCCACCGGCAAGTCGCGGATAAAAAGCGGCCACCAGAACGCCGCCGACACTGCCCGCGGCGAGCAGGAACGCCACAATGGGGAGGAATGCGGACGACAGCACCGGTCTGCCGTCAGTTCAGGGGCTTCGATGCTTCGGCCGCGTCGAGCGCGGCGGCGAGGCGTTTTTCGTCGCCGTAGTAGCGGGCGCGCTCCCAGAAGCGTGGATGGCCGATGCCCGTCGAGTGATGCTGGCCGACGATCTTGCCGTCTTCGCCTTCGCCCAGGATGTCGTAGAGGAAGAGGTCCTGCATGATCGGAACGTCGCCCTCCATGCCGAGAACCTCGGTGATGTGGGTGATGCGGCGCGAGCCATCGCGCAGGCGTTGCGTCTGCACGATGACGTCGATCGACGAGCAGATCATCTCGCGAATGGTCCGGGACGGCAGCGACAAGCCGCCGGTCATGATCATCGACTCGATGCGCGCCATCGCCTCGCGCGGCGAGTTGGCGTGCAGTGTGCCCATCGAACCGTCATGACCGGTGTTCATTGCCTGCAACAGATCGAAGGCCTCGGGCCCACGCACCTCGCCGACGATGATGCGGT
>PLYQ01000026.1 GCA_003153415.1 Rhodospirillales bacterium
CGCTTGGCTTCGCGGTCGATCGCCTTGAAGGCTTCCGGCTCCTCGTGCTCGAAGCGTTCGGCCTCGACGATGTCGACGCCACCCAGCCGAAAGACCGTGGTGACGATGTAGGCGCCCTCGATGAACGGCGCGCCGGCTGAGGCTGCGACATCGAGATCACCCGACGCGTCGACCACCATCTTGCCCAGGATGGCCTGGCGGCCTTCCTTGCTCTCGACGATTACGCCCTTGATCGCGCCATCCTCGACGATGGCGCGGCTGAACCAGCTGTGCAGGCGAACGTCGATCTTGGCCTCGGCCACCATGTCGTTGGACACGCGCTTGAAACCGTCGGGATCGAAGGCCGCGGCATAAACGATGGGCTGCGGCTTCTGTTGCGAGGTGAAGTCGAACACGCCCCAGCGCGACCACTTGCGCCACATCGCGGGATCGGAGCGCCGATCGGCCTCGGGCGGCGTCACGGCGAGGCCGATTTTCTCCAGGCGTTCAATGAGTTCGCCGCAGATGCCGCGCACGGCAATTTCCTGGCCGTTGCACATGTCGTCGAGCACCAGAACCATGCCGCCCGACGCCAGGCCGCCGAGATAGGGATAGCGCTCGAGCAGGGTGACGCTCAGCCCATTGCGCGCGGCCGCGATCGCCGCCGACGTCCCCGCCGGGCCACCGCCCACCACGACCAGGTCGGAAACGCCGGCCACGGGCACGCGGCCGCCGGGTTCGGCGACGAATTGGGCAGTTGCAGTCATGCGACGCTCCTTAGCTATCTTGTTAGCTATTTTGGCCGACGTTCCAGCGCAGCACGCGGCCCTCGGCGAACGAAACGGCGCCGAAGAATAGCGCCGAGAAGGTCGAGCCGACGACGATGGTGGCGTAGAGCAGCGGCGAATCGAAATTGTAGGTCGACTGGATGATCAGCGCGCCGATGCCCTTGGTCGAGCCGATCCATTCGCCGACGATGGCGCCGATCACCGCCGTGGAGGCGGCGATCTTAAGGGCCGAGAAGAGGTAAGGCAGCGCGTTGGGTACGCGGATGCGCATGAACACCTCTCTTGGCGTCGCCGACAGGATGCGCATCAGCTCAAGCTGTTCTGAGCGCACGTCGCGCAGGCCGCGGGTCATGTTCACCAGTGTCGGGAAGAAGCAGATGATGGCGGCGATGGCGATCTTGGGCTCCATGCCGTTGCCCAGCAGCAGCACCAGGATTGGCGCTTTGGCGACCACCGGGATGGTGTTGACCATCACCGCGATGGGAAACAGCGCCTCTTCCGCCGTCTTGCGCCAGACGAACACCGTGGCGAGGCTGATGGCCGCGAAATTGCCCAGCGTGAAACCAAGAATGGCTTCGATCGCAGTAGGCAGAAGGTTGGTCATCAACATGTCGAAGCGCTGATAGAGCACCTCGGCCACCGCCACCGGCGACGGCGCAATGAACGGCTTGATGTCGAATTGTATGACCGCCTGCCACCACAGCAGCAGGAAGACGATCACCGCACCCACCGGCAGCAGGCGGCGGCGCCACACGAGATAGCGCCGGCGGGCGGCGAAGCGCTGCTGGGCCTCGGCGTCCTCGACGAAGGCGCTGGCCATGGTCACGGGTTCGGCCCCGGGAGCGGACAAGTTCACCATCAGCAGCTCTCCAGCACGCGGCGCAGATGGCCAGCCAAGGTCACGAACTCCGGCGTCTCGCGCATGGCGAGCCTTCGTGGCGTCGGCAGGGTCACCGTCACGAGCTCGCGCACCCGGCCCGGGCGGGCGGCCAGCAGCAGCACCTTCTGGCCGAGGAAGGCCGCCTCGTAGATCGAGTGGGTCACGAACACGATCGTCGTGCCCGTCGATTCCCAGACCTGCAGCAGCTCTTCGTTCAGACGATCTCGGGTGATCTCATCAAGGGCGCCGAATGGCTCATCCATCAAAAGCAGCCGTGGCCCCGAGACCAGGGCGCGGGCGATCGCCACGCGTTGGCGCATGCCGCCCGACAGTTCGTGCGGGTAGGCATCTTCCCAGCCGGCAAGGCCCACCAGGCTGATCAACTCCTGCGGCGAGCGCGCGCCGGGCAACGCCCGGCCACCGCCGACTTCGAGCGGCAGCGTGACGTTCTGCATCACGCTGCGCCACGGCAGCAACGCCGCGTCCTGGAAGACGAAGCCGATCTCGCGATTGCGTCGGGCGGTCTCCGGCACGTCGCCCAGCACCGAAATCTTGCCGCTAGCGGGCTCGATCAGGTCGGCCATCACGCGCAGCAGCGTCGACTTCCCGCAGCCCGAGGGCCCAAGCAGAGTGAGGAAGCTGCCGCGCGGGATCGCCAGATCGATATTCTCGAGCGCCGTCACCGTGCCGCGCTCGGTGGTGAAGCGTACGGTGACGCGCTCGCAGACGACGGCATCGGCCGCGCCAAGCGATGACGGAGCCTCCCTGGCGAGCGCGACGGCCATCGTGCGGCTCAGCCGACCTTGGCGCGCTGGGCCTTGGTGGCGTCGAGGATCTTGGTCGTGATGATATCCTCGAGCTTGGGCGCGCCGGCGGTGAACTGTTTCAGCTCGTCGTACAGCGTGATCTGTTCGGCCCACACTGCGGGATCGAATGCGCCCCAGCCGTTGGCCTGGGTATTGGCATTGAAGGCGAACTTGAGCAGCGCCTTGCTGCCCTCGATCTCGTCGTCGCGCTTGAGGTTGGGATATTCCTTGACCAGGAAGTCGACGGCCTTGTCGGTGTTCTTCAGCGCATATTCCCAGCCGCGCGACATGGCGCGCGTGAAGCCCAATACCATCTCGGTCTTCTTCTCCAGCGTGTCCTTGGTGGCGTAATAGGGCAGCGCGTAGAGCCGGACGCCGGCATCCCACAGAAAGAGATCGATACGGTCGGGACCGAGCGGCTTCAGCG
>PLYQ01000154.1 GCA_003153415.1 Rhodospirillales bacterium
AAGGCTAGTAGGCCGCGAATTGGTCCTCGCACTTGGCGAATACCTCCGCGGAGCCGCCGACGATCACCGACAACTCGCCCGATTGCGCCCGCCCCGTACCGCAGCTCACCGGTGCATCCAGCATTGCGATGCTCAGCGACGCCAGGTGGTCGGCGAAATTGCGGGCGGCGAACGGGTCGATGGTCGACATGCAATGTCATATGCGGTGTGCCCGCGCGGACGCTGCACGAATCAGCTTGTTAAGGAATTTCTCCTGGTGTTCCGCCGGCGTAACGGCTGTGTCAGCGGCGGAACATGGAAGCTGCTCGGCTCTAGGAGGGGCAGACGCGCCAGGACGGACGGTCTCCGCGTTGGTGATCACGAACGTCTGCACGTCGGCGCCGCGCATCAACGTGAAGGTCCACGTCTCCGGACCGTGTCCTTGCCGAAGATGATAGAGGACGTCCCAAAGTTCCGCCCAGATCACCACGGACAACTTCCAGAGCACGGCGTCCTTGGCCGCGATCAAAGTGTTCTGGTCGACGACAAAGAACGATCCGATCTTCTGGCCTTCGAGGTGACCCGCGCCTGGTCGCTCGCTGCTTTCGCCGGTGCGGTGCGCCCTGAGCAATGATTCCAACGGGCCGCGAAATTATCGGGCGACTCGTCCTGCTCTCCGGCTCGGTGCTGCTGACGCTGCTCTGTCTTGAACTCGGCTGCCCCCTGTTGCAGGTGCCTGGCCTTCTGGTGTGGTGATCCAGGCGTGTTGAGCACTGGCCTTGAAGGTCCACACATGGCACGAAGCCGACGATCTAAGGGCGCGGAAGAATGTCCGCTTTCAAGGTGCTGGACGAACTCCGTTACCGAACCTGAAGCGAGGACGAAAACCGGCGGTAAAGCGCACATAGCTGGAGCTAAGGCAGCCCGCCCGCCGCGAACCACTCGGCGCGCTCCCGACAGTAGTGGTCGCGCCGTTCGATCCGCTGCGACTCCCTCAGCCGGAGCAGTTCGGACCGCGATCTTCGGAATGCTGCTGCGGTTTGGTGATTGAGATAGGTGCACCCGTATTTGACCTCGTAGATCAGAGCTTCGGTCTCCTGCGAGAACTGATCGCGAAGACCGACGAACAGCGCCTCCTCGAACCAGCCGCGCAGGGGTTGCAGAACCAGACGTTCGAGAATGAGCAGAGCTTTTAGCTCATCTACGTCTTCGTAGCTGGTTCGACCAAGGCGAGATCGGAGATAGCCGGTCACCGGGACGAATCGGTTCATCGAGCACCGCGAGTGCGGGTCGTCGTGCCCTGCTCGGGCCGGGTCCATCCGGCGATCTCGTCCAGATACGACGCGGAAAATTTCCAGTGACGAGCCGCATCGAGGATCACGTTCAGGTATTCGGGTTTGGCGGTCCCGAGTGACCGATTGTTTCGGGTCGCGTAGAACTCGCTGATGATGAGTTCCCCGGCGGGCCCTCGGGCGAATGCGCCGAACCGGTCATAGATGCTGGGGACGCCCAGGGCGATGTCGAGCGCGGCCAGCCCGATATCGTGGACCTCCCAGACGACTCCGTGCACGACGTGGTCGCGCCGAGGTCTTGCCGTGGCCACGCCGTCCGAGTTGATCGTGAACCGCCGGCTCAGATAGCGGGCGGTCGTTACGAATCTCGGCTCCGGGCAGAGTGCGCCGATCCGGTCTTCGTGCATGAGTTCGTCGTAGACGAGGATATGCCTGTGGCCGGGCCGGGCCCGGGCGGTTTGGGCCAGAACGTGGATGTGCGGCTTGATCTGATCGGTCATGCGATCCCTCCTACCCATGGTGGAAGCTCACGAGTTCGCAGCCGAGAAGCCTCGCGCTGCCGAAATGGCCAAAATTGACTCGCTGAAGCGAATTCGGGTTCGGCGGCCAATGGGTAACGGGGAGCGTTCCAAAAACCGACTTTTGAGCCGCGGGATCGATTTGCGGGCCATCTGCCGGCCGACTTCGGGCGGGCGGGGCCCATTGGCCGGATTTAACTCCTCCTGGGGTACTGGTTGGAGCCATTGCGACCCGGGTTCACTCCCATGGGTCCGGCCAAGGCTAGAGCGATACCGCCCAATCTCCGCCGTCGATCTTCGCGGCCAGCTTTGGGAACATGCTGAGCTTGATCTTGCCATCGTGATACCGCCAGTACAGCCGGTTCTTCTTCGCTGCACCGGGTCTGTGGTCGGCTCGACGCTCATGATCATCAGGTCGTTCCCGTTGAGATCGGATTCCAGCCCGTCCCGGACGTACTTGCGGATCATCGGCGCCGCGCTAGCCACCATCTGGGATGGGTGCTCGACCTCGATCCGGACGAACGGAACCATACGATCGCCGGGGCGAGGTGTGTTCGTCGGGCCGGATTCTTCGAACGTGCTCTCTTGGTTGCTCATCACTTTTTCCTTTTCCGTGGGAATATCACAATGTAGAACAACGTCTACTATTATTCGACAAACCGCCGTATGGGCGGAAGGAGAGAAAGTGTCAAGCCCAAGTTCGGAATTGAATCAAGCTTGCGCGGAGAACAAAGAAAGAGGGACACAAGTGGTGTCCCCCCAATTCCCGAAACCCCCAAGGGATCGCTATTTCTTGGCGCGCTTGGCGTCCTCTTCGTGCCGATCCCGAAACCAGCGCAACCCGATCTCCAACGCGTGTCGACCCAAATTGGACACGGAGCGCCGCTCCAGCAGCGCCAGCCGCTGGAGATCGTCCATGAGCCACTGATGGAGCCGCAAATGAAGGCTCTGGTCCAGCCCTCGGGCGTCCGCCTCCGGATCGGCGGGCGGTTTAGCCCGGGTCCGTTTGGGCGTGGGTCGCTTTGTCTTTGCCATGATCCGCTTAACCTTCCGCCGCTCGTGTTGGATAGCTGGTTCCAAGATGTTGCGCACTTTAGACGAATCATTCGACCGACGCGATGCGGTAGCGACGTGTCCGCATCCTATGTGGGCAACGATGCTTTACGTCGCCGCTTTGGTGGTTTGCGCAGTGCCGTCGTGGGGCTTGCTGGTTCGTGCACGTGGAGCAGCCTTGGAATTCAAATCGGCTTTTCCAAACCGTAGGAGACTGAATGCGTTCTCGTCCTTGGAGAGCCCGACGACCGCCAATTCCTTCATCGTCGTTCCCCGACGACTACGAGGTTGGCCGAATTCTGGGCCATGCTGGGAAGTTTGTTCGCGCAGTGCGAGACCGGTCACGGTCGGCAATCGCCGTGCGTCGATGGCTCTTCGAAGACGGTGCGGACTTCGGCCTTGAGCCGCTAAAGGATGAGCCAGGCTTTCCGCATCATGGAGCACATTCCGACCAGCCGCTCGATACGGACGGGGTGCACTTCGGCTCATTGTCCGAGGTTGCAAAATTCCTCGAAGATCGCGCTATCGCGGCCACCGCTGGATGCAGTCCGCTCCAGAGCAACCTCAATGTCGTCAGCGAGCTATTCGAATTGGACCCGCTCGACGCCGAAATCGTCGGGGTTCTGGTCCGCTATCGGCTGCATGAATGGTTCCAGAACCTCCTCGACCATGTTCTGGACACCCGGGAGTTCAAACCCGAGGTACTGATCGGAGTGCTTATCGGACGCTCGGCAGTTGTGGTGGGTGACCGCCTTCATCCTAGTATGCCCCTGATGGACAGCGGGATCGTCGGAAAATCGAGCGCGATGGACGTTGGCTTGTTCCAGTACGAAGTTCCCCTCGGACTGATCGAGGCACTTACAACGCCCGCAGCTACCTCAGCAGATATTCGTCGCGCTCTGATCGGCCCCATCCTGAAGTCGGAACTGGACTGGGCGCACTTTGACCATATCGGAGCCGAGCGCGATCTGATCGCCGGTGTAATCCAGGGGGCCAACGATACGCGTGCGGTTGGGATAAACATATTGATCTGGGGGCGAGCAGGCACCGGCAAGACGACGATGGCTGCGGCCGTGGCCCGGCACCTTGACCTCACCCTGTACCAGGCGGGCGAGAGTGGAGATTCTGATGTCCCGGATCGCGCCGACCGATTGCCGACGCTGAGGTGGGCCCAGCGGCTGCTCTCACGGCAATCCGGCGCGATGCTGATCTTTGACGAGGCCGAAGACCTCCTGCCGGGGGGATTCGAGATGCGCTCGGACGCCGGCGCATCGAAGGTGGCGCTGAACCGGCTCCTTGAGAGCAATCCAGTCCCGACCATCTGGACGTCGAATGAGGTCGGGTGCTTCGATCCAGCACTCCTGCGCAGGTTCACGTTGGTAGTTGAACTCGGAACCCCGCCTGAGAGTGTTCGAACCCAGATTTGGCAGAGGCTCTCGGAGAGGAGTGGTCTTGATCTGCCGCCTGACGCGCTCCGGGGGCTCGCCCGGGAATTCGACCAGCCGCCGGCGTTGGCCGAGAATGCGATCTTTGCTGCTCGGCTCGCCGGTGGTGGGATGAGCCAGCTTCGGCTCGCCCTCGCGGGCGCAGTTCGGGCCACCGGCCGGAAGCAGGCCAAATGCGATCCGGTTCCGACGGAGCCTTTTGAGCCAAGCCTGACTACCGCCGATCTCGATCTCGCCAAACTTACGGATCGGCTTACTCGGGCGAAGACCCGGGCATACTCGCTGCTGCTCAGCGGTCCGCCCGGAACTGGAAAATCGGCCTACGCCAGATACCTCGCTGAGCAACTGGATATACCAGTGATTTCCAAGCGTGCGTCCGATTTGCTCAATGCCCACGTTGGTGATTCCGAAAAGGCTATCGCCAGTGCATTCGAAGAAGCCCGTAACGAGGGCGCGTTGCTGATCCTCGATGAGGTCGATTCCCTGCTCAGCGACCGTCGCCATGCCGTACGGTCATGGGAGGTCACGCAGGTCAACGAACTCCTAACCCAGCTAGAGGCACATACGTTCCCGGTCGTTGCGACAACGAATTTTGTCGAACGGCTCGATCCAGCTTGTCTACGTCGTTTCACCTTCAAGGTTCGTCTAGAGCCGATGACCCCGCCTCAGGTTCGATTGGCCTTCTGGTCATTCTTTGGACGGGACTTGACCAGCGCGTGTGGCGAACTCACCGACCTCACCCCGGGGGATTTTCGGGTCGTGCAGCGCAAGGCCAACATCCTTGGTATCGAAGATTCGGCAGAACTCGCGGCGATGTTAATGAGCGAGTCAGCCGCGAAGCCGGGTCGGACACGACCAATCGGGTTTTGAGATCACCAAGATGCAGTCTGCGTAAAGCCATACCGTCACCGGTCTTGCCCGGGCTTTGCCGTATTCTTGGGCTGAGCAGGACCAGAGCGTCGGTCTTCTTCTGTAAGCTGCTCTTCGGAAGCAACAGACACTGAAGCCTGATTGAAATGTCGGTGCTAGACGCCTGATTCTCAGGTCCTCTGACGGGTCTCAGTTGCCTATCGAACCAGTCTTAGGCACCCCAAAACGGAAATTGAAAAGCGACGCCCTGAGACTGGGGCGACAAACAGGTCCTTTTCTCGCGCGAAGTCCTTGAACCCGCCCATAGAGACTGGCACGGATCAGCCTAACCCACTGAAATGTCCACACTTCTGCCACACCTGGAAATCGCGGTGCAGAGACTTGGCTGGCTGGCTGTGGGTGCAGTCCACCGCGAACCATTCTCCACGGTAATTCCCTGCTAACAGGGAAAATAACAGGGAATTTATCGAGGTACTTTCGGCGCCACTGCCTAGAAAGGCCGAGAGTACTGGCTCTTCAGGGCTTTGACCGTGAATCCCGTCTCCAAAGAACAGGGAATTAGCTTCGAGGTAACAGGGAATTCCTGGAGCAGAACAGGGAATAGCTGGGCCGGGATCAGGCATCCCTAGGCATTAGCAGTAAGCATTACCTCGGCTGCCTACGAGTCGAGGCGCTGTGCTGCCTTGCCGGCTTCAAGCTCAGCCACGAGATCCGGGAGCCATGCCATGCGGGTCCCCTCCGGTGGTGCTTCTCGTCCGGTGGTCCGACACAATGTACGTGCCTTGTTTTTCCGCTTGCCCTGGATTGCGGTCGTTGTTGTGCGCTTGCCTCTTGCGCTGCCTCTATTGACCCGCTTGCGGATGCTCGGATGCCAGTGGCGATGTGCCATCTCCGCTTTGCCGCCGTGAACGCGACCGCCTGGTGAGTCGCTCGAGATACAGGAAGACAACCGGCGTCGTGTAGAGCGTCAGGATTTGACTGAGGGCCAGACCCCCAACGATCGCATACCGCTGTACTTCCGTCAGCACCCGCTCTGGCGTCGTCTCGGCGACAAATCGAGCGAACTATTCGATCTGCCGCGTCATTAGTATCAATTCCGGTACGGATTGCGAAGCTTGGTGAGAGTTGTACTGCGATCAATTGCGCTCATAGCCAAATGCCGTCCGCGATCAGGTCTCATGACGGCGGCCGGCCGCGCCGGCGTGCTAGAGCCGGCTTGAGCGCGGCGACCTTGGCCGCGGTAGGCGCTGGGTGGCGTCGTGCAAAATTCGCCATGGTTATCGCGTGGCCACGGCGAAGGTGAGCGTGCAGCGCCTTTACAGCTCGGGTTGCTTGGCGCGCGAGGATGGCTTCAGCGACTGCGAGATGTTCGTCGACTGTTTCTCGAATGCGATCGACCTCGCGAAGTTGCACGAGGCGTAGGGAAATGCCGATGCGCAAGCGCAATCCGGCGTACAGGCTATTGAGAATGTCGTTGCCCGCGCCCTCGACGATCGCGCGGTGAACGCGATCGCCGATCGCCTCAGCGTCGCGAATGCGTCTGCCCGTGAAGGGCTGCTTGGCCAGGGCCCGCAGGTCCTCGGCGATCTGCGGCAGCTCGCCGACAAAACCCTTCTCGGCAGCGAGCCGGGCGGCCATGCCCTCGATGGCGAGGCGTACCTCCAGCAGCTTCGTGACCTCGGTGGCGTCCAGCCGACGGAGAAAGGTTCCGCGCCCGGGCTCGACGGCCACAATCCCCTCGCGGGCGAGATCGCGCAGCGCCTCGCGGACCGGCATCCGCCCGATCGCAATCGCTTCGGCGATCGCCCGCTCGGAAAGCGGCACGTCGAACGGGACGGCCCCGTCCAGCAGCAGCGAACAGATCCGCTCCATGGCGACCGTCCGGGCGAACCGGTGCGGCAACTGGTTGGACGCCAGGCCAAGAATCGTCACGGCGGATATCGCGCGAGATGCCGAGCGGGCGGGCTTAGTGGCCAAGGATCTTCGATAGGAAGACACGGGCTCGCTCGCTCTCCGGCGCCGTAAAAAACGTTTCAGGTGGACGCGTCTCGACGATTTCGCCAGCGTCCATGAAGATGATCCGATTGGCCACACGTCGAGCAAAGCCCATCTCATGCGTGACGACGATCATGGTCATCCCGTCGCGTGCCAAATCGGACATGACGTCCAGGACTTCCTTGATCATCTCCGGATCCAACGCCGATGTCGGCTCGTCAAATAGCATGACCACCGGATCCATGGCGAGGGCGCGCGCGATCGCCACGCGTTGTTGCTGCCCTCCTGAGAGCTGCAGCGGATACTTCGAGGCATGGTCGGTCAGACCGACACGGGCCAGCAGCGCGCGGGCGCGCGTCTCGGCCTCGGCGCGCCTACGCTTCAGCACGACCATCGGGGCCAGGCAAATGTTGTCGAGCGCACTGAGATGGGGATAAAGTTCGAAGTTCTGGAATACCATGCCGATACGCGTGCGCAGNNGAACCCGACGGCCCGCACACCACGATCACCTCGCCGCGCGCAATAGACGCGGAACAGGACTTGAGCACCTGGGAGTCGCCGTACCACTTGCTGACGTCGTGGATTTTGATCATCGCCGGAAGCTGCCGCCCAGTCGATTGATGAAGCGAGAGCCTGTGAAGCAGATCACGAAATAGACCACCGCTGCGAACAGATAGAGCTCGACCAGCCGCAGGTCCTGATTGGCCACGGTGACGACCGACGTCATGAAATCGCGCAGCGTCACGACATACACAAGCGACGTGTCCTGAAACAGGATGATGCTCTGGGTCAGCAGGATTGGCATCATGTTGCGAAAGGCCTGCGGCATCACGATGTGCCGCATGGCCTGCAGGCGCGACATGCCGCTCGCGACACCGGCGCTGATCTGGCCCTTGGGGATGCTTTGCACGCCGGCACGAATGATCTCGCAGTAATAGGCCGTTTCGAACAGGGTGAAGGCAATCCACGCCGACAGGAACGGCCCGGTTGCGCGCCCCAGCAGCAGCGGGACCAGGAAATAGATCCAGAAAATCACCAGGATCAGCGGTACCGAGCGGAAGAAGTTGACGTAGCCGACCGCCAGCCATGCTACCGGCCTAATCGACGACATGCGCAGCACGCTCATGATCGCGCCGAACAAGATGCCACCGGTGATGGCGAGCGCCGCTAGCAGCAGGCTGAGCTGCAGGCCCTCCCACAGATAGGGCAGGTTGCGCAGGATGACGTTGGCGTCGAGAGGTCCCATGGTCCCCCGCTCAGCCGTTGCCGCGGGAGATCCAGCCCGGAATGCGGGCGCGCGCCTCGAGCCGGCGCGTCAGGAACAGCAGTACTAAGGAGATCGACAGATAGAGCGCAGTGGCCGCTGCGAAGGCCTCATAGCCCTGGAACGTATAGCTCTCGATCTGGCGGCTCTCGGCGGTGATCTCCATGACGCCGATCGTGAGCGCAATCGACGTATTCTTGAAAATGCCGAGGAACTCCGACGTCAGGGGCGGGACGATTATGCGAAATCCAAGCGGCAGAAGGATGTAACGATAAGTCTGTGCGACGCTAAGGCCCGAGGCCCGGGCGGCCGCGGAAAGGCCCGGTGGCACACTGGTGATCCCCGAACGAACCTGCTCGGCGACGCGCGACGCGGCGTAGAGGCCGAGACACATCACCGCCGAAAAGAACTCGGGATACGGCAGATCCCGTTTCAGCCAGTGTCCCATCTCCGGCGGCACCACCTCGGGCAGCACGAAGAACCACAGGAACATCTGGACGAGGACGGGAATGTTACGAAACAGGTCGACATATGCGGTGGCCAGCCCGCGCAGTATAGGGTTGGGCAAAGTGCGCGCGAGCCCGATCAAAGTGCCGACGACGAGGGCGATCATCCAGGCCGAGAGGGCTAGCATCACGGTGGTCGCCAGCCCGTCCAACAGCCAGCCGAGATAGGGTTGGCTAACAAGAACCGCCCAATTCCAGTTATAGGACGACATCAGCGCGGCGCCACACGCAGATCAAACGCCAGGCCGGATCAATCAGGCATGGAATTCAGCTTGAAGTTCCAATCGACGGGCGGAGTCAGCGGAATACCGAATGGCTCGAAATGCCGCTTAAACATCGGATAGACCTCGCCCGAGCGAAAGATCATCGCCAGCGTGCGGTTGACGACGAACTTGAAGGCGCTGTCGTCGCGACGGATCATCAACCCGTAGGGATCGAACGACAGCAGCCGGCCGACCACGTCGAAGCGGTCCTTCTGCGTCGACTTGGAGAGCAGAGAGTAGGCTCCGACCTCGTCATGCGCGTAGGAGTCGATGCGGCCAGTTTCGAGCGCCAGCATGCCCTCGGCGTGGTCGCGCAAAACGACGTATCGCGGTGGCGTGAGTTTCAGCTCCTCAATCAAGGTCTTCAGCACGCGCTCGTTGGATGAACCAGTGGAAACGCCGACCACCTTGCCGCTCAGATCCTCGATCTCCTTGATGCCCGACGCCTTGCTCGCCAGCAGCCGGCCGCCTGTCACGTAAACGTTGTAGCTGAAGTCAACCTGTTGCTGGCGCGCCAGGTTGTTCGTGGTCGAGCCGCACTCGATGTCGATCGTACCATTGGTCAGCAAAGGAATGCGCGTCTGGGCGTTGATTGGCAGATAGCGGACCGCCAGGTCGGGCAGATTGAGCTGCTGCTTCAATGCGTCGGCGATCCGATTGCACAACTCCACCGAAAAGCCGACCGGCTTCTTCTGGTCGTCGTAGTAGGCGAACGGATACGAGGCCTCGCGGAACCCGATCGTGAAGGTCTTGGTGTCGCGTACTTTCTTGAGCGTGCCGTAGAGCTCTTGGGAGGAGGCAGGCGCTGCCAATGCACAAAGTGCGGCTATGGCGAAGGCGATGCGGAATGATTTCATGGAAAGCCCCCGTTTTGGCCGGCTGAGCTGCCGGTAGATTTCCTAATGCTGCGAAAAACGTGCCAGATCGAACTCACATTCTCTTCCGGAACGCAATCTCGCGCGCAAGGCCGAGGACCCGGTCGACGTCATCGTCGGAATTGAACAGGTGGAAGGCAAAGCGCAGCATGCCGCGCCGGATCGTGTGCACCACATGGTGAGCAGTCAGGTGGTCCGACAGGCGGGTGAGCAGCGGGTCGGTGGCGGTCCCGTGTCCGCCCGCGCCGAGCTGGCCGACCGTGACGATATGCGAGCCCTCCGGGCCGAAGGCGCGGCCTGGCACAGTGAGGCCCAGATCGGCCATTCCCGCCCGCAAGCGGCCAGCAAGCGCCAGGGAATGCGCTTCGATCGCCGGCGTCCCGAACTCGCCCAGGAGCGACAGCGAGGCGTCGACCGCATAGCAAGAGGCATAGTCGACGGTGCCGACCTCGAAGCGGCGCGCATCGCCGCGCATCGCCACGTCGAGGCCTGTCATTTCGGAGTAGCGCTCAGGCGGCAGCTCGACTGCGGGGCGCGACAGGTAGGCGGGTGTCAGGCGCTGAGCCCACTCGGGACGGCAATACAGGAAGCCACAGCCATACAGTCCGAGCAGACCCTTGGCCGTCGACGTCACGAGCGCGTCGACGTAATCGCGCGAGACGTCAAGCGAGAGGATCCCGGCCGATTGTACCCCATCGACGAGGAACAGAACCCCGCGGCTGCGGCAGGCACGACCGATCGCGCCGAGATCGGTGCGCAGGCCCGGCGCAAAAGTGACCGAGGCGCAGCTCACGACCCGCGTGCGCTCGTCTATGGCGGCAACCATCGCAGCGGGCTCGATCGCACCCTCGACCGGCTCGACGACGCGCATGTCGACCCCCAGCCGGCGCAAATGCAGCCAGGGCAGCACATTGTTGGGATGTTCGAGACCGGCACACACCACCACATTGTCGCCGGCGCGCCACGGGATGGCAGTGGCGATCGCGTTGATCCCCTCCGACACATTCTTGACGATGGCGATATCGGCAGCGCCGGCGCCGATCAGGCGGGCGAACTTGTCGCGCGCGCCCTCTACGCGCTGCTGGCGCACGTCACGCGTCTCGCGCGCGTACATCACATGGTCGAGGAACTCGTCAACGGCCAGGCGAACACGTCGGCTGAGCGTCGTGCCTTCGCAGATGCTGAGATAGGTGCTGCGTTCGACGACCGGGAACTCGTTCGCACCGCTCAGCCTTTCGCGGCGCGCACGTGGGTCCGCCGGATTGTGATGCGGCGATACTGCTGCGAGTGAACTGATGGAAGCCTCCATATAAGCGCTCTCTACGGCAGGCAGAACCGGTTTGTGCCGAAAATTTCGCTTGGGCTAAAGTCACTTTCAAGATACCGGTATACCGGATTACCGGCTCGATGTATTTGGCAGCTATATACCGACGTTCGCAACTGCCTATTCGTTAAGGTTGCAATAATTCGGCGCGCGCTTAGGCGCTGGCGGACGTCTGCTTTGGTGCGCATAGCAGACTCAGATCTGACATCGCTCGAGG
>PLYQ01000358.1:0-4157 GCA_003153415.1 Rhodospirillales bacterium
GCGCCGCCCAGCCTGAACGAGCATGGCAACGAGGTGTTGGCCGAACTGGGATATGCACCCGACCGCGTCGCCGAGCTGCGCAAAGCCAAGGTGCTTTCGTGACCATACGTTACGTCGTCGAGAACCACGTCGCGCGGGTCACGATCGACCGGCCCGATCGCATGAATGCGATCGACGAGGTGTCGGAAGCCGAGCTGATCCGGATCTGGGGGACTATCGAGAAGGACAACGAGGTGCGCTGCGTTGTTGTGACGGGTGCGGGCGAGCGCGCCTTCTGCACCGGCGCCGACATGAAGCAGAGTGACAACAAGACCGGGCTGGAATATTGGGCGGCGACGCGACCTGGCGGCTTTGGCGGCTTGTCGTTGCGCGACACGCTCGACGTGCCGGTGATCGCCCGCGTCAACGGTCATGCGCTGGGCGGCGGCATGGAGATGGTGCTGGGCTGCGACATCGTCGTGGCCGCCGACAACGCCACTTTCGGCTGTCCCGAGCCCAGGGTCGGCCGGTTGGCGCTGGAGGGCGGCATCGCGCAGTTGCCGCGCCGCATTCCGCATGTCTGGGCGATGGGCATGCTGCTGACGGGCCGGCGCATCTCTGCGGCCGAGGCGTTGCGCTTCGGCCTGGTGAACGAGGTCGTGCCGCAGGCTGGTCTCGATGAGGCGGTCGCGCGCTGGGTCGCCGACGTGCTTGCCTGCGCGCCGCTCTCGGTGAAGGCCGTCAAGCAGATGGTGCGCCGTGGTGCGCAACTCTCGCCACAGGAGGCGCAGATGCTGCGCGTGCCGGCGCTGATCGCTGCACTCAACTCGACCGATCAGGACGAGGGTGTGAAGGCCTTTGTCGAGAAGCGGGCGCCGGTCTGGCAGGGCCGCTAGGCGTGACCTACGTCATCACCTCGACCTGCATCGATGTGAAGGACGGCATCTGCCAGAAGGTCTGTCCGGTCGAGTGCATATATGAAGGCGGGCGGATGATGTACATCCAGCCCGATGAGTGCATCAATTGCGGCATTTGCGTCTCGGTCTGTCCGGTGCAGGCGATCTTCGAGGATGCTGACGTGCCGGGCGAGGAAGAACACTTCACCGTCACCAATGCGGAGTTCTTCGGCCCTGGCGTGACCGGCTGGGGCGCGCCAGGCGGTGTGACGCCCGACTACGTGAGCAAGCTCGACACGCCGCTGGTGCGCGACTTCACCGCTTCTCAGAAGTAGAGCCAGGCTGCGACAGCTGCCATAGCTTTTCCGGATTGAGCGGAATCTCGAGAATTTCGATCCGGTGGCCGGCCGTTCGATTGAGCGCGTCCTCGACCGCCTGGGCGAAAGCAGCGCCCACCGGAATGGCGCCGGCCTCGCCCACACCCTTGGTGCCTAGCGGATTGAGCGGCGAGGGCGTCACGAGATGGGCCACTTCCATTGATGGAACCTCAAGCGCCGTCGGCAGCAGGTAGTCGGCGAACGAGGCATTCAGGAGCTGTCCCTGGTCGTCATAGATCAGCTGCTCGTAGAAGGCGTTGCCGATGCCTTGCGCCACGCCGCCGTGGATCTGTCCGTCGACGATCATGGGATTGATGATCGTGCCGCAGTCGTGCACGACGACGTACTTCTTGATCTCGACGGCAAAGGTCTGGAGGTCGACTTCGACGATCATGGCATGCGCTCCGGCGGCCGTCGCACCCATGGTCGGCCCGAAATAGCGCGTGGCTTCGAGGCCGGGCTCGGTTCCCGGCTGCACGGCGCCACGCAGCGGATTGGCGCGCTGCGCCAGCTCGCCCAGGCTGACGCGCTTTTCGGGAACTCCAACGACATGGGCATGGCCGTCGGCCAGGACGATATCCTCGGTCGAGCATTCGAAATGCTCCGAGGCATGATGCAGCGTCTTTTCCCGAACGATCTTGGCGGCGTCGGCCACGGCGTTGGCGGCCACCACGGCGCCACGGCTGGCAAAGGTTCCGGCGCCCCAATGAAACTGGTCGGTGTCGCCCGTGACCACGTGGACGTGGTCGACCGCGACGCCGAGCTGGGCGGCGACAAGCTGGCCGAAGGTCGTGAAATGGCCTTGGCCCTGGGTGCCTACTCCGGTCGCCACCAGCACCTTGCCGTTGGGCTGAATGGACACGCGCGCCCCTTCGTAGGGTCCGATGCCGGTGCCCTCGACGTAGCAGACGAGACCGAGGCCGATGGCTTTTCCGGCTTTGCGTGCGATGGGTTGCTGCCGGCCCGTGAAATCACCGTAGCCGATCAACTCCAGCGCCTTGTCGAGCAGCGGCGCGTAGTTTCCGCTGTCGTAGGTGAGCTGCGTGAAGTCCTGATAGATGATGCCCTGCTCATAGGGAAACTTGTCCGGCGGTATCAGATTGCGTCGCCGGATCTCGGCCCGATCGATACCGAGCTCCCGCGCGGCGATATCCAGCAAGCGCTCGATGACGAACACGCCATGCTGGCGTCCGGCGCCGCGGTAGGGCGTGACGATCGGCGTGTTGGTAAAGATGGCCGTGAAGCTGCTGTCGTAGTGGGCGATGTGATACTGGCCGAGCAGCGTGCATTGGCTGTTGATCGGGACAGTGAGGCCGTAAGGATTATAGGCGCCGGTGTCGAACAGGAACTCGTCCTTAACGCCGATGATGCGGCCGTCGGCGGCCAGCGCGATCTCCGCCTGGTGGATCTGGCTGCGCTCCTGGGTCGTCGCCGTGAAGTGTTCGAGACGGTCCTCGATCCATTTCACCGGCCGCCCGAGCCTGAGGCAGATCCAGGGAATCAGCACCTCCTCCGGATAGAACATCATCATCTTCGGGCCGAAACCACCGCCGATGAACGGCGCGATGACACGCACCTGATGCTCGCTGAGGCCGAGCATGCCGGCCAGGCCGTTGCGGATGATGACGGGAGCCTGGGTGGTGTCCCACACCGTCAGGCGCTCGGATTTATTGTCCCATTGAGCCACGATGCCCCTGGTCTCCATCGGGCTGGAGGCGCCATGGTCGTAGACGAACCGCCGGCGGATCTTGCTTGTGAGCATCGCGCGTGGCGGTCGCATAGTCGCCCTTGGTCTGGCGGGCATGGGTCGCGAGATTGCTGTCGAGGTCGTCGTGGACGCGCGAATGGCCGGCCTGCAGGGCTTTCTCGAGATCGACGACCGCGTCCAATGGCTCGTAGTCGACCACGATCTCTCCGGCCGCGTCCTCAGCGACGTAGCGGTCGATCGCGACCACGATCGCTATGGGCTCGCCGACGCAGCGGACCTTGTTCTTCGCCAGCGGCACCTGGGTGCGTGGGTGAAAGACGAGGTCCTTGATCGGCGGCGGCGGGACCAGTAGCGGTCCCGCC
Source organism: Rhodospirillales bacterium (assembly GCA_003153415.1). Taxonomy (GTDB): domain Bacteria; phylum Pseudomonadota; class Alphaproteobacteria; order Reyranellales; family Reyranellaceae; genus Reyranella. The sequence goes on from PLYQ01000358.1 coordinate 3,323, forward strand.
TGCCAATAGTCGCCGAGGTCGGCTGCGGTGTAGATCGCCAGCACGCCGTCGCGTTTGGCCGCCGCGGTTACGTCGATGTGTCTCAGCCGCGCATGCGCATGCGGACTGCGAACAAAGGCGCAATGCACCATCTCCGGCAGGTCGATGTCGTCGACGAATGTCGCCTTGCCGGTCAGGAGCCGCGCATCCTCGTTGCGCAGAACGCTGGCGCCTATCCCGACAGATTCGGAAGGTGCTTCAGCCATGGGAAGCTCCCCTGGTCTTGCGCATTCTCTTGGCGGCAAGCAGCACGGCCGCCACGATGTTCTGGTATCCAGTACAGCGGCAGAGATTGCCGGAGATAGCTTCGCGAACCTCCTCCTCGGAGGGGTTGTCGTTCTCCGACAGAAAAACGGTAAGGGTGGTCAGCATTCCGGCGGTGCAATAGCCGCACTGGACCGCATGCTTGTCGCGAAAGGCCTTTTGCAGGACGCTCAAGGTGCCGTCGGGTGCTGCAAGACCTTCGACCGTCCGGATGTCGCAGCCGCTCGTCTGTACCGCAAACAGCAGGCACGAGCGCACAGGGGCGCCATCCAGTATGACGGTGCAGGCGCCGCAGACCCCGTGCTCGCAGCCCACCCGGGTTCCTGTGAGGCCGACGACATGCCGCAGGAAGTCGCTGAGCAGGAGTCGGCTCTCGACGGCCTTTTCCTGCCAGACGCCGTTGATCTTCACCCGCACTGGAAGGGTGCTCATCGATCGAGGGCCGCGTTGAGGGCCCGATAGGTCACGACGCCGGCGAGATGACGCTGATACGCCGGGCTCGCCTGCAAGCTGCCCGGCGGGTCGATTTCCT
>PLYQ01000358.1:4248-5044 GCA_003153415.1 Rhodospirillales bacterium
ACGGATATCTCCGCCAGCATTTCCGCCTCGGTGAGAGCGGTCGAGTAGATGCCTTTGAAGAATTGATCCAGCCGGATCCATCGCTCGCCCTTCGACGACCGCGCCTGCACTTGAGCATCGAGCGCCAGCAGGACCGCGGGCATTTCGGAGGCGGGATCGGCATTCGCGAGGTTGCCGCCCAGCGTGCCCCTGTTGCGCACCTGTGGATGGGCGACGTTGCGCATGGCCGCGCCGAGCAGGGGATGCTCGCGTGCCAGCATGGCATCTCGTTCGACGCTCCTGTGCCGGGTCATGGCGCCGATCCGGACGCCGCCGTCTTTGGCTTTCCCGATGCCGGCAAGCGAGGCGACGCGGTTGAGGTCGATCAGCACGGCGGGTTGGACCAGACGATAATTCATTGCCGGCACAAGGCTCTGGCCGCCGGCCAGGAAACGGGCGTCGTCTCCGTACCGGGCCTTCAACTCGAGAGCCTGCTCTTGGCTCTCCGCGGCGACGTATTCGAAGGCCGGTGGCTTCATTTGGTCGATTCGAGCGTCGGCAGGCGGTAGCGATCCTGGGGGTCGTTCCAGCCCTTGAAGTTCGGTTTGCGCTTCTCGGCGAAGGCGGCGCGGGATTCCATCAGATCGCTCTTGGCGCCATGCTCATGCAAGGCATCGGCCAAACGCTTCATCTCGGGTCCCGGCGCCGGCCGCATCTGGCGCATCATATGCACGGTATTGACCCGCGAGGCCGGCGGCAGGGTAAGGAGATGCTCGGCCATCTTGAGCGCTTCGGGCATCAGCTGGTCGGCGTCGAC
>PLYQ01000261.1 GCA_003153415.1 Rhodospirillales bacterium
CAGTTCGGCGACCCACCATACCGGATGAGACGATCTGCTCGCGGCTCTCGACCATCGGCAAGATGATGCCGTCAAGGCCGGGACCGACCACCGCCACCGCGTCGCCATAACAGAACTCGGTACTGAAGGCGTTGACCCGAATGTATGCGCCGCCCCTGCGCGGCCGTTTCAAAGCTTCCACGACGAGAGCGCGGGTCGCGACCTTCTCGGCTTTAGCGACCGCATCCTCCAAGTCCGCCGCCTGCCAGGCCGAACCACCGAGTTCCTTGGGATCGATGCCAAGTTCCTCGCGTGCCAGCGTGTCGAGTGCAGTGTCCCTGTCGCCCAGCAGCCGGTCGGCCAGCGCGCGCCCTCGTGTGCCTCGACTGAAAAAGGCGCATATCCGAGCGCGAGTGTGCCAATTCTAGCGATGGTCACTGCCCGTACACTTGCTCTGGCATCGATAGGACGATGCTAGCGGCGTCGGCCGCAGCGAGGCGGTGCGGCAATTGATCAAGGCGGGGCTGAAAGGGGGCGCAGTTAGGGCCGGGCAAGCGCCTCATCTATTGGCGGATTAGCGAAAGGCGCACGCAAGCGAAGTGGATGAGGAACGGCAGAGTTGCGCCGCTTGTTAGCGGCGCTTCTGGATAATTAGTGCCGCGCGACGCGAACCTGCTAGATGACCCCCTCCTCGCGTAGGCGTTTCGCCTCATCGGGCTCGACCCCGCACAGAGATTCAAGCAGTCCGTCAGTGTGCTCGCCCAGCAGTGGCGGACGGCTGACTACGACGGGTGAATCCGACAATTTGATCGGGCAGCCGACCGTCTGATAGGTACCGCGGGTCGGGTAATCCACGTCGACGATCATCTCGCGCGCCTTGAGATGCGGATCGGCCAGCACCTCTCCGGTGTCCTGGCAGGCGCCGCAGGGAACGCCCGCATCTCCCATCAGGCGCATGACTTCGTGCTTGCTGCGCCGGCGCGTCCACGCCTCGACAATGGCGTTGAGTTCTGTCCGATTATCCCAGCGCGCTTCCACGGTCTTGAAGCGCGCGTCCTCGGTCAACTCCGGCTGCCCCAGCACTTTCGCCACCGCCGGCCACATCTGCGGCTGTGCGTAGAGGAAGACGTAGTCATTCGGACCGCCCGGCGCGCAGGGGTAGGTTGTGCCAGGCACATTGCGCCCGAGCTGATTGCCGGTGCGCGGCATCGGACGGCCGAAGCGCTGGTGGTCGCGCAGGCTCACCCGCACGAGGTTGACGACCGCGTCTTGCATCGATACCTCGACCTGCTGGCCCCGGCCGGTCGCATGGCGCTGCTGCAGCGCTGCCAAAATGCCGATCGCCATGTGCATTCCGGTGCCGGAATCTCCGATCGCTGGATAGACGTAGGTCGGCGGATTTTCGGGGAAGCCGGTGACGCTCATCGCGCCGCCCATGGCCTGCGCGACCGGCTCGAAGCTCTTGAATCCGCTGTATGGCCCGTAGGTGCCGAAGCCCTTGATGGTGGCGTAAATAAGTCGTGGGTTTATCTTGGCCAGGGCTGCATAGCCGAACCCGAGGCGCTCGAGCGCGCCCGGTCCGAAATTCTCCACCAGCACGTCCGATTGGGCGATCACCTTCCGGAACAGATCCTTGCCGGCGTCTGTCTTGAGATTCAGCGTCAGGCTGCGCTTGTTGGCGTTGAGGATCAGGAAGAACAGGCTGTCACTATTCTTCTGGTCGCGCATGTTCACCCGCGCAATGTCGCCGCCCTTGGGCTCCTCGAGCTTGATTACGTCAGCACCGAGGAAGCCGAGAATCTGCGTACAGGCGGGGCCCGCCTGATTGTGCGTCATGTCGATGATGCGGACGCCTGACAAGGCCTGGTCCATGGTCGCGCTCCCTCTTCCCCGCCTCCGCCCATGATAGTCGGAAGACTGCTGGTGATCACCCCCTTGACCGCCTCGTCCAGACTTTCGTCCAGTGTGGCCATCGCTTGACCAGGGCGCCCGGCCCGTCGGTAATCAATCGGGCCGCGCTTTCGCGGAGCAGGAGACACACCATGCCGACCGTCCATCCGCAGGTACAGAAAGCGCGAGATCTCATGCCCCTGATCGTCGCGGCTTCGGACGAAAACGACGAAATCCGGGAACTCACCAAGCCCGTCGTCAAGGTCCTGATCGATGGCGGGTTCTTTACCATGCTGAAGACGAAATCCGTTGGCGGAATGGAGCTGAAACCCTCGATCTTTGCCCGAGTGACCGAAGCGCTCGCCAATGCGGATGGATCCACCGGGTGGGTGGTGTGTCAAAGCAACGGCTGCTCGACCACGAGCGCATATCTCCATCCGAATATTGCCCAGGAGATTTTTGGNNGGGTACCGCATCACTGGAAAATGGCGCTTCATGAGCGGCAGTCAGAACGCCACTTGGCTTGGCGCGCATCTGCGGGTGGCGGGCACCAAGGAAACGAAGACCTTCCTGTATCCCAAATCGAGCGCCACATTCCACGATATCTGGCACACACTGGGACTGCGCGGCACGGCCAGCAACGAGTATTCTGTTGACAATCTGTTCATTCCGCATGGGCGCGCCATCTATCGCGACGATCCGCGCGACCGCCGGAGCGACAGCCCACTTTACCGTTTCACCAGTAACCAGCTCTATTCGATCGGGTTCGGTGGCGTCGCGCTTGGTATTGCCCGTGGCACGATGGACGCGTTCTTGGCACTGCCGCGGGAAAAGACTCGCCGTGGCGCGGGCAAACCGATGGTGGAGAACAACGTCGTCCAGTCGCACGTGGCGCAGTCCGAGGCGAGGTGGCGGTCCGCGCGTTATTTCCTTCACGCTGCGGCGGACGAAGCGTTCGAAACGATCGAGGAACGCGGCGAGA
>PLYQ01000035.1 GCA_003153415.1 Rhodospirillales bacterium
CCGGCAAACAGGAATGTGCTCTAGCTCCTGGCGAGCGTCGATAATGACTTGATCGGCTCGGAGCGCAATGTCGCTCATGCAAGCACCCGCATCCTCCACGTCAAAAACGCCACGCCTTCTACACGTCGATGCCGACCAAGCCGCATCTCTTCGCCACGGGGTATTTTCGCGACCGCTTCGAGGCGGCCGCCCGCACCAATATAGAACGGGCGCTAGCGCAGCGCTGACTCGATCGCGCCCGTGATCTCGGGGGCATCGGGCGCCATCCGGCTTCCGAAGGTGCCGAGCAGGCTGCCGTCCTTGCCGATCAGGTATTTGTGGAAGTTCCACTTGGGCGTCGCGGCGTCGCCTGCTTCCTTGGCGATCCATCGATAGAGCGCGTGGGCATCCGAGCCGATGACCTTCTGCTTGGAAGTCATCGGGAAGGTGACGCCAAACGAGGTCTCGCAGAACTTGGCGATCTCGGGCTCGGTCTTGGGCTCCTGGGCGCCGAAGTCGTTCGACGGCACGCCCAGCACCACCAGCCCCTTGGCACCGTAGGTCTCGTGCAGCTTCTGCAGGCCGGCATACTGCGGCGTCAGCCCGCAGAAGGAAGCGACGTTCACCACCAGCACCGTCTTGCCGGCGAACGCCTTCATGTCGAGTGGCTTCTTGTCGATGGTCGTGAAGGTGAAATCGTGGGCCGATGCCATCTCAGATCTCCTCATCGTAGCGTTGTTCGAGCCAGGGATCGCCGTAGTTGTGATAGCCGCGTACCTCCCAGAAGCCCGGCTTGTCGAGCACCGAGAATTCGATGCGCTTGATCCATTTGGCGCTTTTCCAGAAATAGAGCTTCGGCATGACGACGCGCAGCGGCCCACCATGCTCGCGGCTGATCGGCTCGCCGTTCCAGCTCCACGCCAGCAGCACGTCCTCGGCCAAAAAGTCGGCCAGCGGCACGTTGGTCGTGTAGGTGTCGTAGGAATGGAAGATCACGTGCTGGGCCTCGGCCTTGGGCTTGACCAGGGCGAGCAGGTCGCGCGCACTCACGCCCTCCCATTTGTTGTCGTAGCGCGACCACGCCGTCACGCAGTGGATGTCGGAGACTAGCTTGGTCTTGGGCAGGTCGGTGAACTCGCCCCACTTCCAGGTCGTGGGGTTCTCGACCTCGCCGTCGACGAACAGGCGCCAGGCGTGGGTCGGGATCTCGGGCTGCACGCCGAGATCGAGCACCGGCCAGGTCTCGACCTGACGCTGACCGGGCGGCAGGCGCTGCGAGTGAGCAGCCGTCTTGCCGGTCAGCAGCCGACCGTCCTCGGCCCACTTCTGTTTGCTGTCGATCAGCTTGTTCTTGATCTTGCCGAACAGGGTGACGTCGTCGTCGGACATGAATTGCCTCAGATGCTGCGGCCCGCCTTTTCCCAATATGGGGCGCGCAGCTTGCGTTTGAAGATCTTGCCCGAGTCCTCGCGCGGCAGCGCCGAACTGAACTCGACCACCTTCGGCACCTTGTAGCGCGCCACGTGCTGGCCGAGATAGGCCCTGACTCCTGAGGCATCGATAGCCGCGCCGGCCAGCGGCTCGACATGGGCGCAGATCTGCTCGCCGAATTCCTCGTCGGGGATGCCGAACACCGCGCAGTCGCGCACGCCCGGCATCTGGATCAGGGCGGACTCGATCTCGGCGGGATAGATGTTCACGCCGCCCGAAATGATCATGTCGCGCTTGCGATCGCACAGGAACAGATAGCCGTCGGCGTCCTGGTAGCCGACGTCACCCACGGTCACGAGGTCGCCCAGGGCGATTTCGCGGCGCTTGGCGTCGTCGTTGTTGTAGGTGAATTCCGACACATTGGGTCCGCGCAGGAAGATCTCGCCGATGTCGCCCTGCGCCACGTCGCGACCCTCGGCGTCGACGATGCGCATGATGGCGCCGTCGACCACCCGGCCGACCGTGCCGGGCTTGGCGAGCGCCTGCTCGGAATTGTGTCAGACGACGATACCGGTCTCGGTGGCGCCGTAATATTCGTTGATGACCGGCCCCCACCACTCGATCATCTGGCGCTTCACCGCCGGTGCACAGGGCGCGGCGCCGTGGGTGACCCAGCGCAGCGACGACAGGTCGTAGCGGCGCTTCACCTTGTCGGGTAGCCGCAGCAGACGCACCAGCATGGTCGGCACGATATGCATGTGGCTGACGCGATGCTTTTGGATCAGCCGCAGCATGTCCTCGGCCTCGAAGCGCGGCTGCAGCACGATGTTGACGCCAAGCCGGGCGCTGGTCATGGCATAGGCCGCAGGCGCGGAGTGGTACATCGGCCCGTTCATCATCACGACGATCGACGGATCGGCGGTGATGCCCCAATAGCGCGCCACTTCGACCAGGCCCGCCGTCTGCAGCTCGGGCGTCGAGGGGCGGCGGCGCACGCCCTTGGGCCGGCCAGTCGTGCCCGAGGTGTAGATCATGCTGCCGCGCGAGAGCTTGGGCGCCTGGGCGTTGGGCGAGCTTGCCGCGACGAATTCATCCCAGGTCTGAACGCCGGCGGGCGCCTGGCGGCGCTCAGGCGGCAGATTGTAGGCATCGCCGATCTCGGCCGGCACCGGGACGACCAGCACCTTCACGCCGGCCGGAATGCCCGGCCCGATCTGGGCCAGCAGGTCGGCGTGCGCCACTAGCACCTTGGCGGCACAATCGCCCAGGATGTAGCCCGCCTCCTCCGGCGTGAAATGCCAGTTGATCGGTACGGCATAGGCGCTGATCTGACCCGCCGCCATGTTGACCTCGAAGGTCGCAAAGTCGTTGCGCAACATCAACGCCACGCTGTCGTCCTCGCCAACGCCCAGTGCCGAGAGGCCACCGGCGCCACGCGCGGCATTGGCCTGGATGTCGGACCAGCTGCGAAAGCGCTCGCCCGCGGTGACGCCGTGACTCATCGTTTCTTGCCCTTCTTGGCGCCCGCTCCGCGGGCCGCCAGGGTACCCAGGAACGCCGACAGCGCCTTGTAGTCGGGCCCGTGCGCCAGCATGCCCGATTGATGCAGCATGACGATGCCGTGGATCGATGCCCACATCGTCCAGCCGAAGAGTCGCGGATCGACGTCGATGACGCCGGCAGCCGCCATCTGCTCGGCATTGCCCGTGATGAAACGCGCGGCCCGCTCGGCCTGCGGTCCCAGTTCGGGATGGTTCTCGTCGATCGGCGCCTCGATGTCGAACATGATGCGATAGGCGTGTGGGTTCTTGAGCGCGAAGTTGAGATAGGCCTGGCCGGTCAGCCGCCCGCGTTCGGCGGGATCAGTGGCGGCCCCCGCCGCCTTCTCCAGCGCATCGGCAAACTTGCCGAAGGCCTGGGCGCGCACCGTGGCCAGGATGTCGGCCTTGTCCTTGAAATAGCGGTACGGCGTCTTGGGGCTGCAGCCCAGCGCCTCGGCGAGCTGGCGCATGGTGACGCCCTCGTAGCCGAAACGGGCAAAACGCTCGGTCGCGACCTTGCACAGTTCGGCGCGGAAGTCGGCGATGTCTTTTTCAGTGAGATAACGCGGCATGATTTTCTGTACACACTGTGTACGGAAAATCATCCACCGTCAATCAGGCGCTCTCGGCAAACAACTCGCGGCCGATCAGCATGCGGCGGATTTCGCTGGTGCCGGCGCCGATCTCGTAGAGCTTGGCGTCGCGCAGCAGGCGGCCGGTGGGATAGTCGTTGATGTAGCCGTTGCCACCCAGCAGCTGGATAGCGTCGAGCGCCACCTGGGTGGCCTTCTCCGAGGCGTAGAGGATGGCGCCGGCCGAATCCTTGCGCGTGGTCTGGCCTCGATCGCACGCCTTGGCGACCGAATACACATAGGCCTTGCAGGCGTTCATCGTGGTGTACATGTCGGCCAGCTTGCCCTGGATGAGCTGAAAGGTGCCGATCGGCTGGCCGAACTGCTGGCGCTGGTGGACGTAGGGTACGACGATGTCCATGGCCGACTGCATGATGCCGAGCGGCCCGGCTGCCAGCACGGCGCGCTCGTAGTCGAGCCCACTCATCAGCACGTTGACGCCCTTGCCCACGGGGCCCAGCACGTTCTCCTCGGGGATCTCGCAATCCTCGAACACCAGCTCGCCGGTCGAGGAGCCGCGCATGCCCATCTTGTCGAGCTTCTGCGCCACCTTGAAACCCTTGCGGTCGGTTTCGACGATGAAGGTGGTGATGCCGCGCGGCCCGGCGGCGGGATCGGTCTTGGCGTAGACCACGACGACCTGTGCATCGGGACTGTTGGTGATCCACATCTTGGTGCCGTTCAGCACGTAGCGGTCGCCCTTCTTGTCGGCGCGCAATTTCATCGACACGACGTCGGAGCCGGCGCTCGTCTCGCTCATGGCGAGGCTGCCGACATGCTCGCCGGAAATCAACTTGGGCAGGAAGCGCTTCTTCTGCTCGTCCGAACCGTTGCGGCTGATCTGGTTGATGCAGAGGTTGGAATGCGCGCCGTAGCTCAGGCCGACCGCCGCCGAGGCCCGGCTCAGCTCCTCGACCGCCACGACATGCTCGAGATAACCCAGGCCAACGCCGCCGTATTCCTCCGCAACCGTGATGCCGTGCAGGCCGAGCTCGCCCATCTTGGGCCACAGCTCGCGCGGGAAGCGGTCGGTCTTGTCGAGTTCGGCGGCAATCGGCGCCACCTCGGCCGAAGCGAAGCGCTGAACCTGGTCGCGCAAGGCGTCGGCCGTCTCGCCCAGGCCGAAATCGAACGGCGGCATGGCATTGGGGATCATGATGTACCTATGAAGCGGGAATCAGGGGGCCTTGGTCGTTTCGACATTGACGCGGATCAGCTTCCATTCACCGTCCGACGGAATGAACGCCAAATTGAAGATCACGCGCGCGGGTTCGGTCGGGAAGAATCCCTTTACGACCAGCTTGCCGTCGCCGTCGACGGTCGGAGCCGGGTCGTAGGTTGGCTTGAACACAGCGATGACAGCGATGTCGATTTCCTTGTCGGCGAAATCCTTGAAGCTCGTCTTCAGCCGCTCCGACGTGAACTGCTGGCGAAACGGCTTGGAGAGCTTGGCGTGGAAGACGTCGTAGTTGCCGGTAAGGTTGGCGTCGTTGAAAGACATCAACGAGGATTTTACCAACGTCTCGAGGGCCCGCTCACTCGGTACCTTGTTCTGCGCCATCGCGGACGACGCCACAAGCAACGCCACGAGCGTAATGAATAGACGACGAATGGCGGCCATCTTCCTTCCTCCCGATGGCCACGTTAGCCCGCCGGACCACCGATGCGAAGCCGCATGGCATCGGGGATCAGGGCGTTTTCTTGCCTGCTGCGGTGGGGCCGGGTTGCGGACCGGATACTTGAGAAGGCGCCAGCTTGACGTTGATGCGGATCAGTTTCCAGTCACCGTCCGAGGCGATGAAGTCCATCTCGAACGCCACCCGCGTCGGCTCGGTCGGGAAGAAGCCTTTCAGGACCAGCCTGCCTTCCCCGTCGACGTAGGGCGGCTGATCGTAGGTCGGCGCCATCGCGGTGATGATGTCGATATCGACGTTCTTTTCGCTGAACTCCTTGAACGTCTCCTTGAGCTTGGCCGGCGTATATTGCTTGCGGAACGGCTCGGACAGCCGGGCGTGAAACACCCTGTAGTCGCCGGTCAGGTTGGCGTCGTTGAACGACATCAGCGAGCCTTTGACCAGTGCTTCGAGCGGCCGTGGCGCCGGCACCCGGTTCTGCGCGCCTGCCGCTCCTGCGGCCAGCAGCAGCAAAACGAGCACACCCACTCGTCGAGCGATTGCTGACATCGGACGTTCTCCCCGGGACCACGATACCCCGCCGGGAGGCCGATGCGAAACCGCTGAAATCACGCCCCCAAGGCACTAAAGCAGGAAGATCGTCGCCAATCCCAGGAAGGCCAGGAAGCCGATGACGTCGGTCACGGTCGTCAGGAACACCGTCGAGGACACGGCGGGATCGACGCCAAATTTCTGCAGGCCGATCGGGATCAGCGTTCCCGCCAGGGCTGCCGCCAGAAGATTGCAGATCATCGCGGCACCGATTACCGCGCCGAGCCGCCAGTCGCCGTACCAGGCGACCACGGCCGCGCCCATGATCAGCGCGAAGATCAGGCCGTTGAGGCTACCCACTGCGAGTTCCTTGACGATGAAGCGCAGCGCGTTGGCCGGCGTCAGCTCGCCCATCGCCAGCGCCCGCACCGCCACCGTTACGGTTTGGGTGCCGGCATTACCGCCCATCGAGGCCACGATCGGCATCAAGACAGCCAGCACCACGATCTTCTCGATGGCGCCCTCGAACTGGCCGATCACCAGGGAGGCGATCACCGCCGTGGCGAGATTCACGGTCAACCAGACGGCACGCAGCCGCGTCGTGCGGATGGTGCCGGCATGCATGTCGTCGATGCCGACGCCGCCCATCTTCAGGAGGTCGGCCTCGGCTTCCTCGTCGATCACGTCGACCACGTCGTCGACCATGATCACGCCGAGCAGCCGCTTGTCGTCGCCGACCACTGGACACGAAACCAGGTTCTGGTTGCGAAAGAGATGGGCGACCTCGGCCTGCCCGGCCGTCACCGGCACCGAGGGGATGTCGGGATCGACGATATCGAGGATCGCCACCGGCCGCTTGTTGCGCAGCATGCGGCCGAGCGGCACCGAGCCGCGCAGCCGGCCGGCCGGATCGACGACGAAGATGTCGTAGACGTCGTCGGGCAGATCGGTGGCCTCGCGGCAGTAATCGATCACCTGGCCCACGGTCCAGCCATCCGGCACCTTGACCAGCGAGCGCTGCATGAGGCGCCCGGCGGTTTCCTCCGGGTAGGCCAGCGCGCTTTCGATGTCGGCGCGCTCGTCGGCCGGCAGTTCGGCCAGGACCTCGCGGCGCTCGGCCTCCGGCAAGTCTTCCAGGATGGTCGCCGCGTCGTCGGTCTCGAGTTCGTGGGCGGCGGCGGCGATTTCCTTGCTGTCGAGCTGGTCGAGGACGTCCTCGAGCACTTCGTCGTCGAGTTCGGCCAGTGCCTCGGGATCGAGATCGCGCTTGAGCAGGCCAACCAGCAGGTCGCGCTGCGGTTCGGAGACCTGCTCGAGCACCGAGGCCTGGCCGGCGGCACTCAGCGCCGACAGCAGCGTCTTTACTTCTTCGGTCCTGCTCTCGGCGAGCGCGTCCTCGATGCGCTGGACGAGGTCCGGCGTCACCTCATCGAGGGCATCCGCCTCGCCGCTCATCCCCTGCCCTCCATGCGGGCCTCGGCCAGGCGTTGGGCCTCGACGACAGCAAGTGCGGTCATGTTGGTGATGCCGCGGGCGGTGACCGACGGGGTGAGTACGTGCGCCGGCAGCGCCGTGCCGAGCAGCATCGGCCCGACATGCAGCCCGTCCGCCGCAGTCTTCAGGAGGTTGAAGGCGATGTTGGCCGAATCGAGCGACGGGCAGACCACCAAGTTGGCGGCGCCATTGAGCTTGGCGCGGGGAAAGACATTGTTGCGAATGTCGACGTCAAGGGCGGCATCGCCGTGCATCTCGCCGTCGACTTCCAGCGACGGCGCCCGCTGGTGCAGGAGCTTGACCGCCGCCGCCATCTTGCGCGCCGAGGGATGGTCGGAGCTGCCGAAGCTGGAATGCGACAGCAAAGCCACCCTGGGCTGGATGCCGAAGCGCAGGACTTCGTCGGCGGCCAACAGCGTGATATCGGCCAGCGTTTCGGCATCGGGATCGTCGTTCACATAGGTGTCGGCGATGAACAGCGAGCGCGTCGGCATGACGAGCAGGCTCAAGCCCGCCATGTGCCGCACGCCCTCGCGCGTGCCGATCACGTCGCGGACGTGGTTGAAATGGGTGCGGAAGCGGCCGTAGGCGCCGGCGATCATGGCATCGGCATCGCCCAGCTTCACGGCCAGCGCCGCGATCAAGGTCGGGCTGGAGCGCACCAGGTTGCGCGCCGTCGGCTCGGTGACGCCACGGCGCTCCATGAGCTGATGATAGGCGCTCCAGTATTTGTCGTAGCGCGGGTCGTTCGACGGATCGATCAGCTCGGCGTCAATCCCGGGGCGGAAGCGCAGGCCGAGCCGCTCGGCGCGGCGCTTCACCACCTCGGGCCGGCCGATCAGGATCGGCTGCGCCAGGCGCTCGTCGATCACGATCTGCACGGCGCGCAGCACGCGGTCGTCCTCGCCGGCGCTGAAGATCACCCGCTTGGGCGAGTTACGCGCCTGCTCGAACACTGGCCGCATGACGAGGCCGGATTTGAACACGAACTGGCTGAGCTGCTGGCGGTAGGCGTCGAAATCGGCGATCGGCCGAGTGGCAACGCCTGAATCCATCGCCGCTTTCGCGACGGCCGGCGCCAGCTCGACGATCAGGCGCGGATCGAACGGCTTGGGAATGATCTGCGTCGGCCCAAAGCCGGCGGAATGCTCACCGAAGGCGCGGGCTACCACTTCCGACGGCTCCTTGCGGGCGAGCTCGGCCAGGGCGCGCACGCAGGCGATCTTCATCTCGTCGTTGACCGTCGTGGCGCCGACATCGAGCGCGCCGC
>PLYQ01000216.1 GCA_003153415.1 Rhodospirillales bacterium
GGTCGAGCATCCCGTGACCGAGGCGATCACCGGGCAGGATCTCGTCGAGTGGCAGCTCCTCGTCGCGGCGGGAGGCAGGATGCCGCTGAAGCAGGACCAGCTCCGCATCGACGGTCACGCCGTCGAGGTCCGGCTCTATGCCGAGAACCCGGCGCGCAACTTTCTGCCCTCGACCGGCACCTTGATGCATCTGCGGCTGCCAGAGGCGGGCCCGCACGTGCGGGTCGATACCGGCGTGCGCGAAGGCGACACGGTGACGCCGTTCTACGATCCCATGATCGCCAAGGTGATCGTGCACGACCGCGACCGTGCCTCGGCGATGCGGCGCATGGCGGCGCTGATGGGCGAGACTGAGGTGGTGGGCGTGACGACCAATTCAGCGCTGCTGAAGGCGTTGTGCTCGCATCCGGCTTTCGTCGGCGGCGAGATCGACACCGGCTTCATTGAGCGCCATCGTGCCGAGCTGTTTCCCGAACCAGGGCCGGCGGCCGACAGGATGTTCGCCATCGCCACGTTGGCCAGGATCGTCGAGTGGCGCGAGATCTCGACGCCGTGCCCGGGCGACCCGCATTCACCGTGGCGCGAACAGAATGGCTTCCGGTTGATGGATGACGGTCACGACGACGTCCGCTGGAAGGACGGCGAGCGCGATGTGGCGGTGATCGCGCGGCGGCTGCGCGGCGGAAGTCTCCGCCTCGAACTGCCGGGTGGTGCGATGGCGGCACGCGTTAAGCGCCTCGGCAGCGGGCGGTTGGCCGTCGCTCTGGCGGGCGATGCTTTTGAGGCGCGTGTCGTCAAGCGGGCGGCGATCGACGGCGGTACGGACTACACGGTGTTCGCCAGCGGCGAGAGCCGGCGGCTGCGCCTCGTCGATCCGCTCGACGTCACCCAGTACGAGTCCATGGCGGCGGAGACAGGCGCGGTGCGCTCACCGCTGCCCGGCAAGATCATAGAGCTGCGAGTCAAGGCCGGCGATAAGGTTGCGCGAGGCCAGCCGCTGCTGGTGCTGGAGGCCATGAAGATGGAGCACACGCTCACCGCGCCCGCCGACGGCACGGTGAAAAGCGTGCGCTACGCCGTCGGCGAACAGGTTGCCGAAGGCGCCGAGCTGATCGAGCTCGAAGCCTCCTAACCGCGCGGCACCACCCGGCGATAGAGGTGCCAGGTGGCATGCCCGAGCACGGGCAGGACGATCGCGAGCCCGAACAGGAAGGGTATCGCTCCGACAACGAGACCCACCGCAACGATCAATCCCCACATTGCCATCGGGCCGGGATTGGCCAGCACGGCGCGGATCGACGTCGATATGGCGGTCGTGACCCCGACCTCGCGGTCGAGCAGCATCGGGAACGACACGACGCTGATCACCATCGCTGCCAGGGCGAATAGGAAACCGACACCGATGCCGATGACGATCATGGTCCAGCCCGAGGGCGTCGTGACGGCGTCGCGGGCGAAGGCAATGGCCGAGACCGGTTCGTCGGGGCCGAGGGTCAAGGTGTAGATGAGATTGGCCGCGAACAGCCACAGGGCGAACAGCGCCAGCAACAGCAGACCCAGCACCAGGATCGAGCCCATGGCAGGTGAGCGGGCGACGGCGAAGGCGTCCGCCCAGCCGGTCGCCGTGCCCTGTTCGCGCCGCCGGCTCATCTCGTAGAGGCCGACGCCGAACAGCGGCGCGATGAGCGCAAAGCCCGACACGAGGGGGAAGATCAGCGGCAACAGCTCATAGTCGAAGGCCAGCCGCGCCATGATCAGCCCGGCGACCGGATAGAACAGGCACAGGAAGACGACGTCCGTCCGGCAGGCGGCGAAATCTTTGAAGCCTTGCGCCAGGGCGTCGCCGACATCGGCCGCGTCGATCCGCCGAACCACCGGCGGCGCGGTATCCCGGGCCTCCCAGGTGCCATGCATCGAGTGGGCCGTCGCTTCCATCGCGTGGCCCGTCTGCTTGAGATGATCCCATCCCCATTCGATGGGATTGCGGATGTGGTGTTGCATGGACATAGCTTCCTCCTCTTGAACCGTGGGTTCGAAGACTGAGGTCCGGTCGTGGCATAACACCTGGTACGGTCGCCGGCACCAGGGAGCCGCGATCCGCCACGCACCATATATACGCCTCCGAAAGGGAGAGTACGAGGCCGCGAACTACTTTTCCCCGGCGCTCAGCACGGCATTGAGCAGGATCGCGCCGAAGGTCGCCGTGCCGATGCCGGCCATGGCGAAGCCGCCGAACTTCAGGGTGAAATCGCCGGTTCCCAGCACCAACGTCACGGCGGCCACGATCATGTTGCGGCTGTCGGTGAAGTCGACCTTGTTGTCGACCCAGATGCGCGCACCGGCGACGGCGATCAGGCCAAAGATCACGATACTAACGCCGCCCATCACCGGCAGCGGGATGGTGTGGATCAGCGCGCCGAACTTGGGCGAGAAGCCCAGCACGATGGCGAACAGGGCCGCCACCACGAACAACGCCGTCGAGTAGATGCGGGTTGCCGCCATCACGCCGATATTTTCGGCGTAGGTGGTGACGCCGGTTCCGCCGACGCTGCCCGACACCATGGTGGCGACGCCATCGCCCAGGAAGGCGCGGCCGACATAAGGGTCCATGTTGCGGCCGGTCATGGCACCCACGGCCTTGAGATGACCGAGATTTTCCGCCACCAGGATCAGCGCGACAGGCGCCATCAGCGCGATCGCGCGGCCGTCGAACAGGGGTGCCACGAAGTGCGGCGCGCCAAGCCACGCGGCACTCTCGATCAGCTGGAGATCGATCGGCTTGCCCCAGCCCAGCCCGTTGGCCAGCACGGCGTAGATCAGACTGGCCACGATCAGCCCGACCAACACCAGCAGGCGGCGCGTCATGCCCGAGGTGAACACGGCAACCAGGCCGATGGCGAAGAAGGTGACGACCTCGATCCAGGCATCGAAGGAAGTCGGCGCCATGTTCTTCACCGGAATGGAAGCGAGGTTGAGCCCGATCACCGCCACCACCGAGCCGGTCACGAGCGGCGGCATCAGTCGCTCGATCCAGCCCGTGCCGGTCGCCATCACGGTAAGGCCGATCAGGGCATAGACCGCGCCGCAGACGACAATGCCGCCCAGCGCAACGGCGATGTTGGCGTTCAGCCCTTGGCCGGCATAGCCGGTGGCGGCAATCACCACCGAGATGAAGGCGAAGGACGAGCCGACATAGCTCGGCACCTTGCCGCCCGTGGCCCCGAAGAAGATCAACGTACCGACGCCACCCATCAGGACTGCGACGTTGGGATCGAAGCCCATCAGCAGCGGCCCCAGAACCGTGGAGCCGAACATCGCCACGACGTGCTGGATGCCGAGGGCGATGGTTTGCGGCCACGGCAGGCGCTCGTCCGGCGCGACGACCACGCCGTCGGCCGGTTGCTTCACCTTCCAGGCGAGCATGGCGCTATTGCAGGAACTTCAGGTACTGGGCGACGAAGTCGCAACCGACGTCCTTGGCATAGGCGGTGATCAGCTTCTTGGTGATCGGGCCCGGCGCCTTGCCGTCGCCGACCGGGCCGCCGTTGAAGCTCTTCACCGGCAGGATGCAGAGGCTGGTGGAGGTGAGGAACATCTCCTCGGCGTTGGCGGCGTCGAACAAGTCGATGTCGCCCGCGGTGCTGTCGATGCCGAGCTTCTTGGCCATGTCGATGGTCATCTGCCGGCTGACGCCCGGCAGCACGTAGCGCTCGGAGGGCGTGAACAGGGCGCCCTCGCGGACGATGAAGATGTTGCTGCCCAGCCCCTCGGCGAGATTGCCGTGCTCGTCGAGCAGGATCGCCCAGGCATCGGGGTTGAGCGCCTTCACCGGCTTCTCGGCCATGATCATGTTGAGATAGTTGTGCGTCTTGGCGCGCGGCGAGAGCATCGAGGGCGCCGTGCGCCGCGTCGTGGTGGTGATCACCTCGGCGCCGTCACGGTAGAGCTTCGCCCGCTTGGCGAGCGGCAGCGGCAGCACTTCGATCACGACGTTGGGCCCGGTATGGTCCCAGCCCTCGTCGCCCACGGCATCGACGCCGCGGCTGACCCGTTGGCCCACCCACCAGTCGCCGACGGCCGGTCGCAGGTGCTCGTTGCGCGCCACCACTTCTTCGCTGTTGGCCACCATCTCCTTCGGGCTGACGCCGGGGTCGATCTGCAGGTAGCGCAGCGAGCGGTAGAAGCGGTCGATATGCTCCTTGAGGCGGAACGGCTGACCCTCGAAGGTGCGCGTCATGTCGAAGGCGCCGTCGCCGTACTTCCAGCTCCTGTCGCGGAACGGAATCATGACCTGGCCCTCCGGCATGAATTTGCCGTTGAACCAGGCGATGCGTTGATTGCTGAGCTGTTGCGCCATGACGACCTCCGTATCGCGCGAGACTAGCATAATGAGGCTCAGCGCAAGTATGGACCAAGTATGGACGGGGAGCCGTGGGGACGGCATTGTTTTTGCTGGATGGGGGTTATGCGCAGTTACGCCAAGTCGATCGCACTTTACGAAAAGACGAAAAAACACCTGGCCGGCGGCGTCAGCAGCAACGTGCGCTATTCCAGCACGCCGGTGCCGCTGTTTTTCGCCCGCGGCGAGGGCGCACGGCTCTATGACGTCGATGGCAACGTCCATATCGACTACGTGCTGGGCAACGGACCGGCCATTCTTGGCCATGCGCCGAAGCCGGTGATCGACGCCGTCGCGGCGTCGCTGGGCGAGGGCCAGCTCTTCGCCGCCCAGCATCCGCGCGAAACCGAACTGGCGGAGCGCCTGTGCCGGCTGTTGCCGGGCGCCGAGGTCGTGCGCTTTGCGACATCGGGCACCGAGGCGGTGCTGATGGCGCTGCGGTTGGCCCGCGCCTTCACCGGCCGCGACAAGATCCTGAAATTCGAAGGCCACTATCACGGCTGGAGCGATCAGGCCTATATCAGCGCCCGCCCGCCGCTGAATGAGGCCGGTCCGGCCGATGCGCCGGTCCCGGTCGCCGGCTCGCCGGGCATACCCGCGAGCGTGCTGGGCGATACGGTAGTCGCCGGATGGAACGACCTCGATCTCCTCAGCCGCGCGCTCGACCGCCACAAGGGCGAAATTGCCTGCGTGATCATGGAGCCGGTGATGGTGAATGGCGGGGCGATCCCGCCACGGCCCGGCTACCTTGAGGGCGTACGCGATCTCTGCCGCGCCCACGGCGCGTTGTTCGTCTGCGACGAAGTCATCACCGGCTTTCGCGTCGGCCTTGGCGGCGCCCAGGCGCGGTTCAGGATCTCAGCGGACCTGTCGATTTACGCCAAGGCGGTGGCCGCGGGTTTCCCGCTCGCCATGGTCGCCGGTCGGCGCGATGTCATGGACGCGCTGCTCGACAAGGGCGTCATGCATGGCGGTACCTACAACGGCAACGTCCAGAGCATGGCGGCGGCCCTTGCCGCGCTCGACGTTCTGGAACGTGATGGCGGCGCGATCTATCGCACCATGGAAGCGCGCGGCAAGCAGTTGATGGCGGGACTCGCCGCACTCGGCGCCAAACACAAGATTGCGCTGCGCGTGCAGGGCATGCCGACGATCTTCCAGACATTCTTCACCAAAGGCCCTGCGCCGAACAACTATCGCGAGTCGGTGGCATGCGATCGCGACATGGCCTTGGCCTTCCACACCGCATTACAGGAAGAGGGCGTGCGGGTGAACCAGCAGACCAAATGGTTCCTGTCGGCGGCACACGACGAGCCGATCATCGCCGAGACGCTGGCCGCCGCCGATTGCGCGATGGCCATGCTGGCGCGCCACTGACATGTCGGACATCCGGCTCGAGGGCGTCACCAAGCACTACGGCAGTGTCGCGGCGGCCGACAATGTCGACCTCGCGGTGACGCAAGGCGAGTTCGTCACCATCCTGGGGCCAAGCGGCTCGGGCAAGACGACGCTGCTGTCGCTGATCGCCGGACTCAACCGGCCGACGGCGGGCCGCATCTTCATCGGCGGGCGCGATGTGACCGACGCTGCGGCGCAGGAGCGCAACATCGGGCTGGTGTTCCAGTCCTACGCCCTGTTCCCGCACATGACGGCGCTGGAGAATGTGCTGTTTCCGCTGGGCGTGCGCGGCATTGGCGCCGCCGAGGGCCGCCGTCAGGCAATCGACGCCCTGAAGCTGGTTCAACTGGAAGGCCTGGGCGATCGGCGGCCCTCGCAGCTTTCGGGCGGCCAGCAGCAGCGCGTGGCGCTGGCCCGCGCCGTGGTCTTCAAGCCCGACATCCTGTTGCTCGACGAGCCTCTCGGCGCGCTCGACCGCAAGCTGCGGGAAGAGCTGCAGGTCGAGTTGAAGCAGCTCCAGCGCACGCTGGGCGTCACGACCATCCTGGTGACGCACGACCAGGAGGAGGCGCTGTCGCTGTCCGACCGCATCATGGTCCTGGACAAGGGCCGCCCCCAGCAGGTGGCGGCGCCGGCCGAGGCGTATCTGAAGCCCGCAAACCGCTTCGTGGCGGAATTCCTGGGCATCGCCAACTTCGTCGGCATGCCGGACGGCAGGCGCGGGCTGGTGCGACCGGAGCGCATGCGGCTGGCCGCCAGCGGTGAGGGAAAAGCCGCACGCGTCGTCGAAGCGATCTACCTTGGCCAGATGGTGCGCTATCATCTGGCCTTGGAGGGTGCGCAAGGCGCGCAGCCTGTCGTGGCAGCCGTGCCGTTCCTCGGCAAAGCGTTCGCGACGGGAGAGCGTGTGATTGTTTCGTGGGACGCTGCCGACCTGTGGCCGGTGGCGCAATGAGTTCACAGAGGAGGGGGTCGAGATGAAACGTCGTACATTCGTGGGAGCGGTCGCAGCCAGTCTGCCCGCTTTCAACATCCTGACGGCCGGCAATGCGCGGGCGCAGTCCAAGGAAATTCGCATGATCGAATCGGGTGGCCTTTCCGGCGATTCGATCCAGGTTGGCTACATCGATCCGCTCAAGGCCAAGACGGGCATCACCGTCGTGCGCGAGAGCCCGAGCTCGCTCGGCAAGCTGCGCGCGTTGGTCGAGAGCGGTCAGACCACCACGACGCTGTTCGAGCTCGGCTCGGGCGTCATGGTGCAGGCCAAGAAGCTCGGTCTGATCGAGAAGATCGACTGGGTAGCGGTCAATCCGGCGGCGATGTATCCCGAGGCCAAGAACGACTATGGCTTCGGCTACCAGTATTTTTCCACCATCATGGCCTGGCGCGCCGGCATGAAGGAGCCGAAGAACCTGGTCGAGTTCTTCGACAGCAAGGCGTTCCCCGGCAAGCGCACGCTGCCGGACTATCCGCACTATTGCCTGCCGTTCGCGCTCCAGGGTGTCGGCGTGCCGATCGACAAGCTGTTTCCGCTCGACGTTGATCTCGCCTTCAAGAAGCTGAACGAGGTCAAGAAGGACGTCGCGGTGTGGTGGAAAGCGGGCGCCCAGCCGCCCCAGCTCATGAAGGACAACGAGGTCCAGTACGCGATCTGCTGGTCGGGCCGCGTCGTCGGCGATCCGGCATTCGGCCTGAACTTTGCCGGCGGCAAGGCCGACCTTTCGTATATCGCCATCGTCAAGGGCTCCAAGCCCGAGGACAAGGCAGCCGCCTACAAGCTCTATCACGAGATGTCGCTGCCGGAGAACCAGGCCAAGGCAGCCGGTGTGATTTCCTACACCGGCCCCAGCCCCGAGCTCGATGCGTTGCTGCCCAAGGACAAGCTCTGGCAGTTCCCGACCAGCAAGCAGAACAAGGCCGTGCAGTACTTCGAGAATGCTGAGTGGTGGGCGGAGAACGGCGAGGCCGTGAACAAGAAGTGGGAGGCCTTCAAGCTGAGCCTCTAGGCCGATGCGCGGACAGGGCTTCAGCTTCGTCGCACCGCTTCTGGTGCTGATGTTCGTCGCCTTCAACGCGCCCATCGTCTACATGCTGGGCCTCGCCTTTTGGGAAAAAGGGCGAGGCCTCACGCTCGAGCACTACGAGGGCCTGATCGAGACGCCGGTCTATCTCAAGGTGCTGGGCAATACGATGCGCATTGCCCTGATCGCCACGCTGGCCAACGTCGTCCTGGGCTACCCGCTGGCGCATTGGATGCGCGGGCTGGGCGGCCGTGGACGCATGATCGCCATCGCGCTGGTCGTGCTGCCGTTCTGGGTCAGCATCCTGGTGCGCACCTACGCCTGGATCGTCGTGCTGGGCAATGGTGGGCTGGTCAACCGCGCCCTGCAATGGACGGGTCTCACGGACGAACCGGTATCGTTCCTCTACAACGAACTCGGCGTCACCATCGGCATGGCCAACGTGTTGCTGCCGTTCCTGGTGCTGCCGTTGTATGCCGCGATGATCCGGATCGACGACCGACTGCTGCAGGCGGCAGCATCGTTGGGCGCGCCGCCGCGCACGATCTTCTGGAAGGTCTATTTTCCGCTGACCTTGCCGGCACTGGCCGCGGGAACACTGCTGGTCTTCATCCTCTGCCTCGGCTTCTA
>PLYQ01000115.1 GCA_003153415.1 Rhodospirillales bacterium
AGCAGGCGCTGACCGCGCTGTCGCTCCTGTTCGCGGTGTTCATGACCAACCCGGCGCCGATCTGCGTGCTGGACGAGGTTGATGCGCCCCTCGACGACCTCAACGTCGAGCGCTTCTGCGCGCTGGTGCAGGACATCGCCGGCCGCACCGACACGCGCTTCCTGATCATCACCCACCATCGCGTCACCATGGCGCGCATGAATCGCCTCTACGGCGTGACCATGGCCGAGCAGGGCGTCTCCCAGCTCGTGTCGGTCAATCTGCAGGAGGCTGACCGGATGGTGGCCTAGGAGCGGGCACAGAGGTTCAAACAAGCAATAAGACTATCTTCCTCTCATCTCGACTGAGCGTCGGCTTTGCCCAAGCCGGCGCTCTTCTCTTTGGCGGAGCACGGATGTAGTGTCCGGCCATGCCCGACGCCCTGGCTCCCTCCGTCACCGATGTCGTCGAACTGACGCGCGAACTGGTGCGCTGCGAGAGCGTGACGCCGCGCGAAGCGGGGGCGCTGCAAATCCTGGAAAAGGTCCTGGCATCGCTCGGCTTTCGCTGCGAGCGCATGGATTTCACGCAGGCCGGAACCGATGACGTCGCCAATTTGTATGCCCGCATCGGCGGCGACGGGCCCAACAGCGACGGGACCAACAGCGGCAAGCATTTCTGCTTCGCCGGCCATTCCGATGTCGTGCCGGTGGGCGACCTTTCATCATGGACCATCGGGCCGTTCGCGGCCGAGCTGTCGGGCGGCTATCTGTTCGGCCGCGGCGCCGCCGACATGAAGGGCGCGATCGCGGCCTTCACCGAGGCCGCCCAGCGGTTCCTGGCCCGGCGCGGCTGCGACTTCGGCGGCTCGATCAGCCTGCTGATCACCGGCGACGAAGAGGGGCCTGCGGTCAACGGCACGGTCAAGATGCTGAAGAAGCTTGCCGAACGCGGCGAGACGATCGACGCCTGCATCGTGGGCGAGCCGACCAGCTCCAAGCGCTTCGGCGACATGATGAAGATCGGCCGGCGCGGCAGCATGACAGTCGACATGGTCGTGCGCGGCATTCAGGGCCACGTCGGTTATCCCGAGCGGCTGGACAATCCCATTCATCGGCTGTCAGCGCTGATCGATGCGCTGATCCGCGAGCCGATCGACTCCGGCAGCAAGCATTTCCAGCCGAGCTCGCTGCAGTTCACCACCGTCGATGTCGGCAACAAGGCGACCAACATTGCGCCGGGTATCGTCAAGGCGCGCTTCAATACGCGCTTCAACGACAAATGGACGTCGAAGACCCTGCTCGCCCATCTCACCGAGCGGCTCGAGCGCGCCAATGCAGCGCTGGGCGGCAACGGGGTATTCGAGCTCAAGGCCGAGGTCTCGGGCGAATCCTTCTACACGCCACCCGGCCCGCTCTCCGAGCTGGTGGCCGGCGCTGTCCGTGACGTGGCGGGCGTCGAGACGGAGCTGTCGACGACCGGCGGCACGTCGGATGCGCGCTTCATCCGCAGCTACTGCCCGGTGCTGGAGTTCGGCCTGGTCGGCGAGACCATGCACAAGGTCGATGAGAAGAGCGCGATCGCCGACCTCAAGACGCTGGCTCGCGTCTACGAAACGGTGCTCGACCGTTACTTCGCGGCCTGACGGACCTGCGATGCTGAGTTCCACCGAAATCGCCCGCGGCACGCAGGGCGCGTTGGGCTTTCTGCGGCGCGACCCGGGCGCGCCGTTCTATTTCGACAATAGCTTCGCCGCCTGCCTGCGCTCGTTCCGCGTCATGGTGCTGGCCGCGCCGATCTACGGCCTCTATCTGCTGATATACTACGCTCGAGTCGATGTTGCTGCCGACGGGTGGGAGATCGCAGCAGTCGAGGCGTTGCATTACATCGTCGATTGGTTGCTTTTCCCGGTCATCTTCTACGAAATCGCCCGGCGACGCGGCTGGCTCGAACGCTACCCGCGATACATTACAGCGCTCAACTGGATCGGCCTGCCGGTCATGTTCATGCAGCTGGCGAGCGAGACGGCCGCCGCCGTGGCGCCAGCTCTCGTTGCGGCACTGGTGGGGTACGGCCTGCAGGTCCTGTCCTTCTACTGGTTCCTGATGGCGACGCGGATGACGCTCGGGACCAGTTGGTTGTTCTCGGGCCTGCTGTTGGCGGTCAATTGGGTGCCGTCGCTGTTGCTCCTACTGATCGTCAATCGTTTCCTCGAGATCACCGCGATCGCCGCCAGCTGATACGCCGTCCGCGGCGGCCTTATAAGTTACTTCCATCAGGCAGAGTCCGTCGGGCGGCGCGGTCGGGCCGGCGCGCGTGCGGTCGCGCGCGGCCAGCGCGTCGGCGACGTCGCGCTTCGTCCACTGGCCGCGGCCGACCATTTTCAAGGTGCCGACCAGGATGCGCACCTGGTTGTGCAGGAACGAGCGCGCGGCGACGTCGACATGGATCTCCTCGCCCTCGCGGTGCACGGCCAGCAGGTCGAGCGTCTTGATCGACGACGGCGCCTGGCACGAGGTCGAGCGGAAGCTGTTGAAGTCGTGGTGGCCCTGCAGTACCGCGGCGGAGTCGGCCATTGCCTCGGCATCGAGCGGGGCGGGGACATGCCAGACGTGGCCGCGATCGAGCGCCGACGGCGCGCGGCGGTTGAGGATGCGGTAGCGATAGCGCCGGTGCGTCGCCCAGAAGCGGGCGTGGAAACCGGGCGGGACCGTTTCGACCAGGGGCACCACGATCGGATTGGGCTTGAGGTGATAGTTGAGCGCGCTGCGCACGGTTTCGACCGGCCACTCGGCGGCCAGGTCGAGATGCGCCACCTGGCCCAGCGCATGGACGCCGGCGTCGGTGCGGCCGGCGCACTGCGCTACCGCGCGCTCGCCTGAGAAGGCGAACACCGCATCTTCGAGCGCGGCCTGGACCGAAGGGCCCGTGTCCTGGCGCTGCCAGCCGACGAAGGGACCGCCGTCATATTCGATGGTGAGCTTGTAGCGCGGCACGTCGTTACGTCGGTCTGGTTTGCGGCAGCGGCACCACGATGGGAGAGGGCAGCACCGTGCCGGCGGCCAGCGTATAGCCGCGCAGGAAGGTGTCGGCCTCGATCGCCGATTTGCCCGGCCGCTGCAACTTGAGCAGCCGCAGCCCGCCGATCCCGCAAGCGATCACGGGAAAACCGTCCCGCGCGATGCTCACCGTCCCCGGCGCGCCGGCCGCCAGAGTGAGTGCGGCAGCCTGCACCTTGATGCGTTCGCCGTTGAACTCGAACCAGGTGCCGGGCCAGGGATGGAAGGCGCGCACCTTGCGTTCGAGTTCCGCCGCGGGCCGCCGCCAGTCGAGCGCGCCTTCCTCCTTGCCGAGCTTGTGGGCGTAGGTAACGCCGTCTTCGGGCTGTGGCACCGCCTCCAGCGTCTTGCGCATCAGCCCGTCGAGGGTCGACACGATCAGCCGCGCGCCGAGTTCCGCCAGCCGGTCATGCACGCTATCGGCCGTATCGGCCGACGAGATCGGCGTGCGTTCGGCCAGCAGCATCGGCCCGGTGTCGAGGCCCTCGTCCATATGCATGGTGGTGACCCCGGTCTCAGCGTCGCCGGCCAGGATGGCGCGATGGATCGGTGCGGCGCCACGCCAGCGCGGCAGCAGCGAGCCNNCATAGGAGACGACTACCGCCGCATCTGCATCGAGTGCCTTGAAGGACGCTGCTTCTTCGTCCGTCTTGAGGCTCTTGGGCGTTCGCACGGCGAGGGCGAGTGCCGCGGCTGTTTCGTGGACCGGCGTCTTGCTTTCCTGCTGGCCGCGGCCGGCGGGCTTGGGCGCGCCGGTATAGACCGCCGCCACGTCGTGGCCGGCATCGACCAGCGCCCGCAGAGCGGGCACGGAGAAGGCGGAGGTACCGAGAAACGCCAGCTTCATCGCCGCATCTTATAGGCAGCTGCGCGCGGCTGAGCTAGGTATGGACCAATAATGGACTCCGATATCCACACGACCGGCGAAGGACCCGCCGCCAACCTCGCCGCGCGCCGCGCCGCAGGCCAGGT